>JAETSS010000199.1 GCA_021769545.1 Eubacterium sp. | reverse complement strand
TAGGCTGTGCGCCGTTTCCTAACCATTTCTTTGCCTTTTCTTCATCGATCTTGATGTCAAGAGGATCCGTAAGCGGATTGTAATATCCGATCTCTTCGATGAACTTTCCGTCTCTAGGTGCTCTGATATCAGCAACAACTACACGATAAAACGGCTTCTTATGAGCTCCCATTCTCTTAAGTCTGATTTTAACCATTTCCTTATTTCCTCCTAAATATAATAACTTTTTGATTTATTCTATTGCACAGAGATTTAAAATCCCCGGAACATTCTGTTCATTCTTCCGCCGCCGCCCTTGCCGGTGAAGCTCTTCATCATCTTTTTCGCTTCATCGTATCTCTTGACAAGCTGGTTGATCTTGGATACGGGCTGCCCCGAGCCTGCCGCTATCCTTCGTCTTCTGCTTGCATTGAGTATCGACGGATTTTCTCTCTCGGCCCTTGTCATGGACTGGATTATGGCTTCCATCTGGGCAAATTCCTTCTCGCTCTTGTCCATGTTGAGCTGATTCTTCGCCTTGTTGTTCATTCCCGGCATCATGTCGAGGACCTTGGCTATACCGCCCATCTTCCTGATCTGACCCATCTGATCGAGGAAGTCCTCCAGCGTGAATTTGTTTTTCCTCAGCTTTTTCTCAAGCTCGATGGCCTTCTGCTCGTCGTAATCCTCCTGAGCCTTTTCTATCAGCGTCAGCATATCTCCCATTCCCAGGATCCTGCTTGCCATCCTCTCCGGATGGAAAGGCTCGAGAGCATCGAATTTTTCTCCCATACCGACGAATTTTACCGGTCTTCCCGTTACCTTTTTAGCGGAAAGTGCAGCGCCGCCTCTGGAATCACCGTCCATCTTCGTCATGATGATGCCGTCTATGCCCAGCCTGTCATTGAAGCCTTCCGCTGCGTTGACGGCGTCCTGACCTGTCAGGGCGTCCACCACCAGCAGTATCTCGTGAGGCTTTACGGCCTTCTTTATGGTCACCAGCTCTTCCATGAGCTCTTCATCTATCTGCAGCCGGCCGGCCGTATCGACGATGAGTATATTGTAGCCCTTACTCTCGGCTTCCTTCATTGCAGCCAGCGCGATCTTCTCCGGCTCCCTGCAGTCACGCATGGTGAATACGGGAGTATCTACCGCCTTGCCCACGACCTCAAGCTGATCGATAGCCGCAGGTCTGTATATATCGCATGCACACAGCATCGGCTTCTTACCGTTCTTCTTCAGATAATTTGCCAGCTTTCCGCATGTGGTGGTCTTACCTGTACCCTGAAGACCTACCATCAGGTATACCGTAAAGCCCTTCGGAGAGTATGTCAGCTTGCTGCCGGTCCCTCCCATAAGCTCGGTAAGCTCCTCGTTTACGATCTTTATTACCTGCTGTGCGGGAGTCAGGCTTGCCATGACCTCCTCGCCAAGGGATTTTTCCTTGACGCTGGCTACGAATTCCTTTACCACCTTGAAGTTTACATCGGCCTCCAGCAGAGCCAGCTTTACCTCGCGCATAGCCGCATTTATATCGGCTTCCGTAAGGCTTCCCTTGCCCTTGAGTCCTTTGAACACTCCCTGCAGTTTTTCCGATAATCCTTCAAATGCCATAGGATCAATCCTCCAGTTTATCTATAATATCTTTAACCTTTTTCAGATCATCTACGGCCTGTCTTACCGGCGCCGTGTCTTCCGCAGCCAGTCCCCTGATGATCCCGTCTATTATTCCGTCTATTTGGCGTACCGCTTCTCCGCTTCTTTCAAATTTTGCCACCAGCCCCAGCTTTTTCTCATATCCGTCAAGGGCCTTCTCGGCATTCTTCAGCGCATCGTGTACGCCCTGTCTGCTTATGCCGAATTCCGATGCGATCTCGGAAAGCGACAGGTTCTCTTCATGATACAGCTTCATCACTTCGTTCTGCCTTTTTGAAAGAAGCTGTCCGTAAAAATCATATAGCAGGCTCGCCTGCGTGATGTCATCGATTTTCATAATCTTCACCTTTGCACCATGACAGTATATATCAGCGCGGAAGTTCTGTCAAGCTTTTTTCCTTAACAGCGTTTTGAAGTTTTTTCACGAATATACTGAATTTTCTATTTATTTTTGTATTTTCCATTGCATTTATATGATTTCATTGTTAAAATACCATTACATGGCTATATTTTATTATTTTAGGAGGTTTTTATGAAGAGAAGATCAAAATGGACAATCGCAATCATTTCACTGATTATGTTATTCTCATTCACTGCCTGCGGCGGCAGCGATGACAATCAGGACAGCGAGAAAAAAGTCGATGCGGCGATACCAAAGGAAACTGCCGTATCAGCTGAAGACTGGGCAGACAAATATGCCGCGATGCTGGAATCCGGAGAGGCCCGTGATTATGCCGATTACGATGCAATGAAGGCTACGCTGGACGAGATCAGAGAAGAATGCGGTGCAACTTACGTTTATGCACTGACCCCGGGAACTGACGGCACTCCTGACATCAACGGAGAATATAAGGAAGGTGCAAGCTTTCTGATAACCGTTGACGGAGGAGATGACCCTGACGACTGGGCAGAGGATTACGGATGGGAAGTGCAGTTTACCGAAGCATGGGAAGGTGAACCTGCCGCTGCAAGATCGGCATGGGACGACAGCGACGAGCTCCAGTGCTGGTCGGCTTTCGCTCCTGTATATGACTCCGAGGGCAATGTAGTCTGCATTCTCGGAATCGACTATCCTTGCACAGAGGTCATTGCAGATTATCCGGAATGGAACAGAGATGCCGATGAATGGAACGGTTATGAAGATGAGATCGACGAGGAAATCCCTACGGAGATCCAGGAAATCAGAACCATCACTATCGAACTTGCAAACATGTATGCAAACGTTCTCAGCTGCAATAAATAATTCAAAGGCAAATAATACGAACTAACTTAAACGGAGCTGTTCACATCTTAGTG
>JAETSS010000198.1 GCA_021769545.1 Eubacterium sp. | reverse complement strand
GATAGTCATCAGCTTGATCAGGATATTGATGGACGGACCGGAAGTATCCTTGAACGGATCGCCTACGGTATCGCCGACAACCGCAGCCTTATGAGGCTCGCTGCCTTTGCCGCCGTAGTTACCTTCTTCAATGTACTTCTTCGCGTTATCCCATGCGCCGCCGGCGTTGGACATCATGATAGCCAGCAGTACGCCTGCGGACAGTGCGCCGCCCAGCATACCTGCCAAAGCTTCAGCACCCAGAATAAATCCTACAGCCAGAGGTGCGATGATAGCCATCAGACCAGGAATGACCATTTCTTTCAAAGCAGCTCCAGTGGAGATATCTACGCATCTTGCGTAGTCAGGCTTGGAAGTTCCTTCCATGATGCCTTTGTCTTCTCTAAACTGTCTTCTGACTTCTTCGATCATCTGGTTCGCTGCTTTACCTACAGAGTTCATCGTCATAGCAGAGAACAGGAACGGCAGCATAGCACCGATAAACAGACCGATGATAACGATCGGATTCAGCATGCTTACTACGGTGATACCTGCTACTTCCGCATAGGATACGAACAGAGCCAGTGCAGTCAGTGCGGCAGAACCGATAGCAAATCCCTTACCGATAGCTGCAGTCGTGTTGCCTACAGCGTCCAGCTTGTCTGTGATCTCACGAACTTCGTGAGGCAGTTCGGACATTTCAGCAATACCACCGGCATTGTCGGATACAGGACCGTAAGCGTCAACTGCAACAGTCATACCTGCAGTGGACAGCATACCTACAGCAGCCAGCGCGATACCATATACGCCTGCAAACTTGTAGGCAATAAAGGTAGCCACGCAGATCAGCAGGATCGGCCACAGGGTGGACATCATGCCAACGCCCAGGCCGCTGATGATAGTAGTAGCAGCGCCGGTCTGGGACTGCTCAGCGATCTTCTTAACGGAAGCATAATCTCCGGAAGTGTAAACTTCTGTGATCTTGCCGATCGCGATACCGCAGATCAGACCTGCAATGATAGCGAATGCATAAGTGAAATCACCCAGCATATATTTACTCAGGGCTAAAGCTGCAACGATTACGATAACACCACTGATATAGGTACCCATGTTCAGTGCTGAAGCAGGGTTAGTGTTGTCATTGCCTCTTACCATCAGGATACCCAGTACGGAAGCGATGATACCGATCGCAGACAGCAGCAGCGGGAATACAGCAGCAGTAGCTTCTGAGAAGGTAGCCATCTCAGGCGCGTTGGCAACAGCTACAGATGCCAGTGTAATAGCGGAAATAATTGAACCTACATAGGACTCGAACAGGTCGGAACCCATGCCGGCTACGTCACCTACGTTGTCGCCTACGTTATCGGCGATAACAGCCGGGTTACGCGGGTCGTCTTCCGGGATACCTGCGTCTACCGTACCGACAAGGTCAGCGCCTACGTCAGCAGCCTTGGTATAGATACCGCCGCCTACACGGCCGAACAGAGCCATGGAAGAAGCACCCAGACCGAAGCCTGTGATACACTCTGTAACATTAGTCAGATCCAGCACGCAGAACACTACGCCCAGACCAAAAAGTCCCAGACCGGATACGCACAGGCCCATAACGGCGCCGGAACGGAACGCGATCTTCAGAGCCTTCGGCATACCGGACTCTCTTGCAGCGTTGGCAGTTCTTACATTACCTTTTGTCGCTACGTTCATGCCGAAGAATCCGGCAAGTACAGAAAGCAGCGCACCGATCAGATACAGAACTGCAGTAGTCCAGCTCTTAAGACCGAATCCGATAAGTACGAACAGTACAACGATTACGATGGCCATGGTCTTATATTCTCTCTTCAGGAATGCCATAGCGCCCTCGCGGATATATCCCGCGATTTCTTTCATTCTGTCGGTTCCCTCATCAGCCTTGCTGATCCATGATGCCAGGCAAAACGCCACGATCAGACCAACAGCGGCCGCGATAGGAGCAACATAATTCATAATGATACCTCCTTTTTCACTTGTTTTTAAATGCAGTTTAAGAGGCGCTTATCAAGCACCTCTTACACCCCAAGCGAATATTTAAATTTAATTATTGACACTTTAAAATAATGCAACGATGGCAATTGACAGTACGATAAACAGTACAGCGGAAACGATCGTGATCTTGCTCAAAATCGCCTCGTAGCCTCTGCTCTTTTTCTTTCCGAACAACTGCTCCGCACCGCCTGCAATAGATCCTGACAAGCCGTCGCTGTTGCCTGACTGCAACAGAACGCTTGCAATGATAATGATGCTGGCGATAGCCAATAATATCATCAGAGCGGTTTTCATCTTATCCCTCCTTAAGCTGAGCGCTTTAATTTCAACCATTTAACTTTATCATAAGAAATGGTAAAAATCAAGTATTTTTATGTATAAAATCGCATTTGAAAAAGTCAATATGTTTTTCTCCAATTTTTGAAAAATTTTTTTGCAATGAATGTTTTTACTGAAATTCCTTTTTATGTAATCTATGTATGCATGTATGTAGAAAATAATCCCTTGCAACAACTTCCAGTTACTATTTTTGTGTACGCAAAAAAGAGCATGGAACCCAAGAAACTTTCCTGCTTATCGTTTTTCATTTACAGATTGTGTTGCTGCATTGTTTCTGCAAAATAAAGGCAGGCAATGTTGTCAGGCGATATTTTTTACATCGAACAACTTTTCTATTTCAGCATCATATAACATCTGTGCCGTCTTTCCGCCAAAGATTTGTCTTGGATAATTGTTCATCCAGTCTGCAACTTCTTTCGCCTGCTTTCTGGTAAAGCCTGCAAAGGATACTCCCTTCGGCACCCATCTGCGTACCAATTTATTATTGTTTTCGTTCGTTCCCCGCTCATAGGAGCTATAGGGATGGCAATAGTAAAGCTTCCATCGCTTTCCGACACGGTAAAGCGCTTTTTCTATTGCCTCCCAATCAGCAA
>JAETSS010000197.1 GCA_021769545.1 Eubacterium sp. | reverse complement strand
GAATGAATAACTGTCTGTTTAATATAATGTATCAGAATGGATACATGTATAAAAGCGGTTCTGGATATCGTCCCATGTCAGGTCATCGTCTGCCATGATCCACATCATCTTTGTCAGCACGGCTTCCGGCGTCATATCTCTCGATTCCAGTATATTGAAGGCGTCTTTGAGCCTGCGGCCCACTTCGTAGGTGGCTATATTGCTGCCTTCGTAGGTCACCTGTGTCGTCATGACCAGGACCTTTTCTTCGGGGCTGTAGCTGCGAAGCTGCGAGAAAAGCTCGTTTTCAAGGCTTTTCGGAATGCCGCCGACGCCGAAGCTTTCGATGATGATGCAGTCGTACAGTTTGAATATCTCTTTCAGCAATACAGGAGAAATGCCCGGAGTGAGTTTCAGCAGAAACACCTTCGGGTTTAATTTATCGTAAAATCTAACAGGATTTTCCGGCTTTGCGGCAGGAAGGTAGCGCATGATCTTTCCTTCGTTGATGACAGCGAGGAAAGGAAAGTTGATGCTGGAAAAGGCGGAGAAGCTGAGAGTCTTGGTCTTTTTTGCCCGCGTGCCTACTATTACCTTGCCGTCGAATACGATCTGAACACCGTGGGAATCCGGGTCCGCAGCGTATATTATGCTGTCCCTCAGGTTCGCCTTAGCATCGGTTATTTCCATGCCGATAGGCTTCTGCGCGCCTGTAAGGACGATGGGCTTTGCGGAATCCTGTATGAGATAGGAAAGGGCGGCAGATGTATAGGCCATGGTATCGGTGCCGTGGCATATGACAAAGCCGTCGTAATCGTCGTAGGATGATCTTATGGTGTCGGCAAGCATGAGCCAGTGCTTTGGTGTGATGTCGGTACTGTCAAGATTGAAAACGGAACGCGTCGTAAGGTTGAGCTTCCGGTCTATCTTCGGAAGAAACGACAGCAGCTCGTCCGAGGTGAGGGCCGGGATGAGACCATGGGGCGTTTCTATGGATGCGATGGTTCCGCCGGTTGTCAGTATCAGTATGTTTTTCATATATCTGTAGCCTCCGTATGAATATTCGTGTCGATTAAAAAAGCAAGAATATTGTATCAAAATATTCGTATCAATAAAACCCCGAAGATGATAAAATAAAAATGGAGTTGAATAAATGACGCCGGTCTTCTTGACAAATGGATCGGACAGCAATACAATAACAGTGTTATATAACGCTGTTATAAAAAGGAGAGAACAGTGGGTAACGCGGACATTAAAACACAGGAAAATATTTTGCGTGCAGGAAAAGAGGAGTTTCTGAAGAAAGGCTTTCTTGAAGCATCCCTGCGTACCATAGTAAAAAACGCGGGAGTTACGACAGGCGCATTTTACGGATACTATAAGAGTAAGGAAGAACTGTTTGACGCGCTGGTAGAAGAGCAGGAAAAGTATTTTATGGATACATTCGTCGGTGCACAGAACGAATTTGCCGATCTTCCGCCGGAAGAACAGCCGGATAATATGAGCGATATATCATGGAACTGTATGAAGCATCTGCTGGAATACATGTACGACAATGCCGATGTCTTCAAGCTGATACTTATGCATTCGGAGGGCACGAAACATGCGGGCTTCGTACATGCGCTTGCGGAAATAGAGATAGATGCAACGGATGCTTTCTTAAATGTACTGCACCGGCTGGGTCATAAGACGAGACATATGGACCGCCATCTTGAGCATATGATAGTCAGCGGATATTTTTCGGCGTTTTTCGAGACTATCATCCACGACATGCCCTTGGAACAGGCGAAAACATATATCAGTGAGCTAAAGGATTTTTATACGGCCGGCTGGTATAAGATAATGGAGCTTTAAAAGGCTCCAGAATTTTTGCACATAGGTTAGCTAAAACTAATCAACATGAAGGTTTATTCTATCCGCAAAAAGGAGTGGGTGCTTCGGGAACGGAAGTGCATTCCTTTGAAAACAGGAGGCATTCGATCTGCAAAAGCGTGACCGCTTCGCCCGCGAAACAGTGTAATATACCAAATTTTGAGATTGGAGGAACAAAAGGTGAAAAAGGAATCGAATTTGAAGCAGCTGCTCGACTATGCCGGCAATCACAGATATTTTACCTATGCTTCATGGGTACTGTCTGCCGTAAGTGCACTGATAATGCTGGTGCCGTACTGGTATATCTGGAAGATAATCAGAGAAGTCCTAGAGATCGCTCCTGACTTTGCTCAGGCACAGGGACTTGCTCATAATGGATGGATGGCAGTGGGGACTGCCGTTTTAGGGGTATTGATATATATCGGAGGGCTGATGTGCTCTCATCTGGCGGCGTTTCGTATCGCCACCAACATACGGATAGCGGCAATGGAGCATATCGTGAAGTTGCCGCTGGGATTTGCGGAAAGCTTTGGAAGCGGAAAGCTGCGAAAGACAGTCAATGAGTCCAGCGCCGCCACGGAGACGTATCTGGCACATCAGCTTCCCGACAAGGCCAATGCCATTGCAACGCCGGTGGGACTGATATTGATGCTATTTGCCTTTGACTGGAGACTTGGTATTTTGAGTCTCGTACCTGTAGCCCTGGCATTCATCATAATGAGTATGATGACAGGCGAAGGCATGAGAAAGAAGATGACGGAGTATCAGAATGCGCTGGATGATATGTCCAATGAAGCGGTGGAATATGTGAGAGGCATCCCGGTAGTGAAGACCTTCGGTCAGACTATTTTTTCGTTTAAGCGTTTCAAGGCATCCATCGATAATTATGAAAAATGGGTGATAGCTTATACCAAGGAGCTCAGGCTGCCTATGACATTTTACACGGCGGCTGTCAACGGCGTATTCGCTTTTCTCATTGCCGGAGCTCTCATATTCACCCGGGACGGAGTGACACAGGAATTCCTGCTGAATCTGCTGTTTTATATAATTATAACACCGATAATTTCGGTGACCCTTACGAG
>JAETSS010000196.1 GCA_021769545.1 Eubacterium sp. | reverse complement strand
AACCGTACATATATCCTGCCGCAAACTGCAGCCATTGTCCCGGAATGATGCATATGACTATCTGCAGTATCTGTGTCCCTATATATATGAACACACTCTGTGCCTTGTAGGCTCGAAAGAATTCTTCCACATTTTCCATGCTGGAGAAGTTCTCGATCAGATCATGCTGGAAGAAATACAGATACAGCGGCAGTCCTATCAAAATAAACAGCAACAGCGCGGTCTTCAATATAACGCCTAACAGTTTGAATTTTTTTCTCAGTTTTTTCTTCTTATTGGTCGATATAGACATTTATGTTTGTCCTCACTAGCGAAAGAGAGGTCTACAAAAGACCTCATATTTATCCCATCGTTATAAGTTTTTTATCGTAAAGCTCCTGCAACGCCTTTATAACTCCGAACTTGGAATGTTCATAGGTAAGACCTCCCTGGAAATAAACTATATAAGGCGGTCTTATAGGAGCATCCGCAGAAAGCTCTATTGATGAGCCCTGTACGAAAGCACCAGCTGCCATTATAACGGGATCTTCATATCCCGGCATATCCCAAGGCTCAGGCGATACCTGTGAATCCACGGGAGCAGCAGCCTGTATACCTTTGCAAAAGGCTATCACACCCTCGGGAGTTCCCAGCTTTACAGCCTGGATGATATCGCTGCGTATATCGTCAGCCTTAGGGCATACGTCGTATCCCAGAAGTTCGAATACCTTGGAGCACAGTATAGCACCCTTTACAGCACCGTTGACTGTCTTTGGAGCTATGAAAAGTCCCTGGAGCATCGTTCTCGTCTGTCCGAAGGTCAGTCCGCACTCGCCGCCGATGCCCGGTGACGTCATTCTGTATGATATCTTGTCTATGAGATCCTGTCTTCCTGCGATGTAGCCGCCTGTGAGGGCAAGTCCGCCGCCCGGATTCTTTATCAGAGAACCGGCGATGACGTCAACGCCCACATCGGTAGGCTCCTTGGTATGCAGGAACTCACCGTAGCAGTTGTCTGTCATACAGATTATCTCCGGATTTATGCCCTTTACGAATTTTACCCACTCTTCGATTTCTTCTATGGATATGGCTTTTCTCCAGCCGTATCCCGTAGCTCTCTGAAGAGTTATCATCCTGGTATTGGGACCTATAGCTTCTTTCAATGCATCGAAGTCAATGTTTCCATCCTCGGTCAGCTCTACCTGCTTATACGAAACGCCGTATTCCTTGAGTGAGCCTTTGCCTTCACCTCTGATCCCGATGACCTCCTCGAGAGTATCATAGGGAGCTCCGGTGCAGTATATTAGCTCGTCTCCGGGTCTCAGTATACCCATCAGCGTCAATGTCAGTGCATGAGTTCCGTTGACTATGATAGGTCTTACAAGTGCCGCTTCCGTATTGAATATGTCGGCGTATACTCTCTCGATGGCATCTCTTCCCGGATCATCATAGCCGTATCCGGTATTCCATGAAAAGTGCATATCCCTGATGCTGTTCTTCTGGAACGCATCCAGCACTTTGTACTGGTTGTATGCCATGATATCGTCAAGCTGGCTGAAAAGATCCGATACCATATCCTCGCTCTTGTTTATGATATCGAGAACATCTTCCGAAATATTGAATTTTTCTCTGAGTAATCTGTAAGTATTCTGCTGCATTTTATTTATCCTTCTTCTCCTCGTGTTTTTCCTTTGCATCATTGTAAAGTATCATTGCATCGTTTGTATAGTTGGCAGGTGTAAAAAAGTTGATGATCATTTGACCGTATTGTGAAGAGCCTGCATTCTTAGCCAGGTACTTATCGAGAGCTCTCTGCTTCGCTACGGAAATATTGTCGAGATAAGTTTTCTCATCATCGCTTAAAGGCTCCTGCCATCTCAGTACAGGGTAACCGCCGTTGCCGTATATGCCCGTATCATTGATATATGCTACCGATAACGATGTGGCGATACCGCTGAGACTTCCCGTGGATATTCCGACGGATGCCTTCGCGGCACTTCTGTCAGTCTCCTCATCGATCTGCCCTATACCTGTTTTGAACTGATCGTTCAGGTAATAATTATTTTTGATGTAATGCTCCTGATTGTCGGAGTCGTTGATATATCGTCCTATTACGCCTCCGCTGACATCTGCGTTCTTTATGCCGCCTGCATTGTAGCAGTTCCTTATAATGACTCCCGTCGTCCCCACAGTGCCGGCTATGCCGCCTGCATACGACTGGGATATCCTGTTGTTTTTATTCTTGTTCAGTATACGGATGTCCGCTTTATTGTAGCTATCCTCGATGGAAGCCCCTTCTGCATTGGTGTATCCCACTATTCCGCCGGTAGCTTCCGTATCGGACATGATGAGTCCGTAATTATACGACTTGGAGACCTCCGATTCCGCAGATACAGATCGTCCTGCGATACCGCCCGTGCCGTATGTGGCGACTCCGCGCTTTGAAGATCTGACTTCGCCATGATTGCCGCATTCTGTTACAGTGCCGCCCCAGTTTTCACCGACGATGCCTCCCACCTTATATGTTCCCGAGACCTTTCCGAGGTTGATACAGTTCTCTATGAAACCTCCGTTGTTATATCCTGCAATGCCGCCTGTCTTGTCTTTTCCCGAGATGGATACATCTGCGGTACAGTTGGATATCCTGGCTTCTGAATTCATCTGACCGGCAATGGCGCCGCAGCTTCCGTCACCGGATGATATCTTTCCTTCTACCTTGAGATCCCTGACTTCGCCGACAAGATATCCGAACAGACCTGTGAATCCCGAATCACTGTCTATATCGAGTCCGCTTATGGTATGCCCGTTTCCGTCAAATACGCCTGCAAAATACGAAGCGCTTCCCGTTCCTATGGGGTTCCAGCTCTGGGTAAGCTTGATATCCTTTTTTAATACGAATACGACATCGTTGAAATTCTCGATCCTTGTAGGCTTCCATTTGTCCACCTGATTTT
>JAETSS010000195.1 GCA_021769545.1 Eubacterium sp. | reverse complement strand
GATTTATCTCAAATATACCGCAGACAATAAACCCCGCCTTGTAATAATAGGTGTGGTTCGCTATAGCCTGACCCAGATTGCCCGCGCCGACGATGACCATCTTGTACTGTTTATCCAGTCCCAGAATGGCGCTTATCTCGTTGTAAAGACCGTCTACGCTGTATCCGTAGCCCTGCTGCCCGAAGCCTCCGAAATTGTTCAGGTCCTGCCTTATCTGTGAGGCAGTATAGCCTATCAGTGAACTGAATTCATTGGAGGATATCTTGTCTACACCTTTTTTCTGAAGTTCCTTAAGATATCTCCTGTATCTCGGCAGCCTCTTGATAACGGCATTGGAAATCTTGGTTTGTCTTTTCATCTTTAAGCCTTCTTGAACCTATGCCTTTGCCTCAACGTAGCTTACGATGTCGCTTACCAGCTGGAACTTCTCAGCATCTTCATCAGGTACTTCGATATCGAATTCGTCTTCGATAGCCATGATGATCTCTACTGCGTCCAGTGAGTCAGCTTCCAGATCCTTCATAAGATGAGTTTCCATCTTTACTTCTTCTTCGTCCACTCCAAGCTGCTCAGCGATTATTCCTTTGATTTTGTCTAATGTCATGATATATACCTCCATTAAAAAAATATCATTCTTCTTAATTTACATTACCGGAAAAACCCGATAATACATCAATCATTATAGTGTACCCATTATTTTATTGCAATAGTTTTGCGAAAAAAAATCATAAGTACCTGCCTTGTTACTCCTGCAATTCGAGCCATTTTTCATATTTCTCATCAAGGTCGTTCTTCTTTTCGGTAAGCATGGCGCTTATCTCCGCAAGCTTGACGTGATCGGTAATGACCTCCTGTTTGCAAAGCTCGGCTTCAAGGCCGCTTATATCGCCTTCGAGGGCTTCTATCTCCGCCTCAAGGGCTTCCCTGTGACGCTTAAGGCGCCTTTCCTCGGCCTCCTTTTCCTTCTGCAGCTTCCTGCGCTCTGCAGACGACATCTCCGGGGCCCCTTCGCTGCCGCCGTCATCCTCCGATGAAGATGACATGCTTTCGAGATATTTCTTTCCCGACTGGATCTGCTGCTGTTTCTTCTCTACGTAGTAATCGTATGTTCCCAGATAGTTCTCCATGCCATGGGCCGTCAGCTCAACGATCCTCGTCGGTATCCTGTTGAGGAAATATCTGTCGTGGGATACGATGATGCACGTTCCCGGAAAGTCAAGGAGGGCTTCCTCGAAGACTTCCTTTGACTCGATGTCAAGATGGTTTGTCGGCTCGTCCAGTATCAGGACATTGGCTCCCGACATCATCAGCTTGAGAAGTGAAAGCCTTGCTTTTTCTCCGCCGCTCAAGGACCCTACCGTCAGGAACACCTCTTCTCCTCTGAACAGAAATCTTCCCAGTATGTTTCTAAGCTCCGGATCGGAGTAAAGTCCGTAGGAATCCTGCAGCTCGCCGATGACGGTATTCGCACCGTTGAGAAGCTGCTGTCCCTGATCGTAATATCCGAACTGGACATTGTGACCTATCTTTATCCTTCCCGTGTTGCAGGAAAGGTCTCCCATGAGTATTTTCAGCAGCGTGGTCTTGCCGATGCCGTTGGCGCCCACGATGCATATCCTCTCTCCGCGCTTTATATCAAGGGAAACGTTCTCAAAGAGATCGACGCGCCTCGATCCGTAGCCAAAGCTCTTGGAAACGTTCTCCGCAAAGAGCACGTCTCTGCCGCTCTGAAAATCGGCCTTGAAGGAAAGCTTCATCCTGCCGTTCTGCCCTGTCGGTTTATCCACGACCTCCATGGCCGCAAGGCGCTTTTCCCTTGAAGCCGCGCGCTTTGCCAACTTCTCGGTGCCGCGCTGCTTGAAGCGCCTTATCATTTCCTCCTGACGCTGTATCTCCTTCTGCTGCTTCTCGTATCTTCGAAGCTCCGCTTCACGTCTGGCTCTGCGCTCCGTGGCGTAAAAGCTGTAGTTTCCCTCGTAGATATTGAGCTTATGGTTCTCCACCTCGAATATCCTGGTGACCGTCTCGTCGAGAAAATATCTGTCGTGGGATACGAGGACTATGGTTCCCTTGTAGCTCTTGAGATACTGCTCCAGCCACTTGAGGGTCCCTATGTCCAGATGATTGGTCGGCTCGTCAAGGAACAGTATGTCTGGCTTTTTCAGCAGCAGACACGCAAGGGCAAGCCTTGTCTTTTCTCCGCCGCTCAAGGTGGCTATCTTCTTGCTGTAGCTGTCTTCCCTGAAAGCCATACTTGAAAGTATGCCCGTCATCTCGCTTTTATATGTATAGCCGCCCAGTTCTTTAAATTTTTCCTGCAGCGCATCGTAGCGTTCCAGAAGCCTTCTGCCTTCCTCGCCTGCGCCATCCTCTGCGGAAAGCTCCTCCACCTGTTTAAGGATGTCCTCCATTTCCCTTTCCATACGCGGAAAATCCCGGAATATGCTTTCCACTTCCTCTATGACGGTCTTCTCCGAATCGAAGCCGCCGTCCTGCTTGAGATAGCCGATATTGGTGTCCGCCGATATGAAGAAATCTCCCTCTTCGCATGGCAGCTCTCCCGTCAGCATCCTAAGCAGCGTAGTCTTGCCTGCTCCGTTGACGCCGATTATGCCGACTCTCTCGCCTTTGTTTATGTGAAACGATATCTTGTCCAATATGATATCTGTTCCGTATGCTTTTGTCAGATCTTTTGCCGATACTACTATCATATATAACCTCTGTGTCTGTTGTTAAAGTTCAAGATTCGGTATGGCATCCAGCGTCAAGTCGTCTCTTTCCCCTGCGATATATCTGTAATATGCGGCGCATCCTATCATCGCCGCGTTGTCCGTGCAGAGTATCGGAGAAGGGTAGTAGAGCTCTATGCCCTTTTTGCCGCATTCCTCCGCCAGCATCTCTCTCAGTCTGCTGTTGGCTGCCACACCGCCTGCAAGTACGATCT
>JAETSS010000194.1 GCA_021769545.1 Eubacterium sp. | reverse complement strand
TCACGGGATATCTGTAAACCATCCTCATCAGCGATGACAAGGTAGTAGGTTTCCGTATTACTGTACTTCAGCGACTTCAGGTTAAAGCTGCAACGGAATGTACGATCCTGAGCGTTATCGCTTGTTTTGTCTGCAATGATGCGGGAAATATCGCTGATAACCTTGCCGGAACTGTCTGTAAAATAAAGCTGATAGGTCGCTACCTCGCGGTTCGCCGCCACAGCCTCTTTCTGATAGAAGCTCAACGAGAAGATCATATTGCTGATTTTATGGCTCGCCGAAAGCAGACTAACCGTCACAGGCTTGGTATCGTACTTGCTCCTGTTGCGCCTGTACTCCTTTGAATCGTTACGCAGGAAGTGGTAATCGATAACTGGCACGACCATTTCCTGCAGGCTGATTCCACCATGCACGAAATTCAGACCGCCGCCTTTCATCTTGATACGAATGCTTTCTCTCGGCGCAAAACCATCATAGTCTGAACTGCCGCCGAGAAACTTCACGGGCAGAAGATACTTCGGCTGTGCGCCCTTCTGCATAATGGCGTATCGTCTGCCGATTTCAATGTCCTGTTCGCTCTCCGTAGTCTTGTCTACCTTGCCATCCTCATTCAAGGGACTGTAGGTGTAAAGAAACCCGTGATCAGAGGTGATAAGGATATTTGCACCTCCGAACTCATTTGTAATGATACGAACTACATTCTTCAGTTCATCGATCGCCTCATCACACGCTCCGAAGATGGACTTTTCGAGGTGACCGGCTTCATCAATGGTATCATGATAGATGTAAACGACATCCATTCCTTTTACCAGAGCTTGCCGGTCGGCACGTTTCATTCCGATGATATCTTTATACTTCAATGCAACGCTCTTGGCATTCGCATTCTTAAGCAGTTTATCTCTGTTGTTTGCCTCTGTGGACTGACCGTCTGCAAGTACCGCCAGTCGTTCCGTTTTGCCGGACTTTAGTTCAACCGACAGTTCTTTATGCGGCAGTAACGCCGCCATGCCGAATTTGGTGATGGTCGGAAAAATGCCCTGCATGGAACTCACTTCAACTTTGCTCTGCGTTTCGCGTCGGAGCTGCTCCGCAAGAGCAACGGCGACCTCGTATCTCATGGCGTCAGAGATGATGACATATACCCTTGAATCCGAGGAGCTGATCTTGCTGCGGTAAAAGTCCGTTTGCTGTGGAACTTCAAGAATCCGTCCGTACTCACGGAGATTATCCGCACAGGCATCCGACCAGTTGTTGCCAAGCTGACCGAGGAACCAATTCGAGTACAAACCCTCGACCTTTTCCATTACCGATGCAAACAGGTCTGACAGTTCCGAATGATAGGTCTTGAGGCTTTCTGAGTAGCTTCTGTGGAACTGGCGGTAGTAAGTATCCATGATGTAATAGGTAGAGGTGTATTCTCCCCATACCTTTTTCGGCTCCACCGTATGGAAACCGGCAGAGTGCATTTTATAAAACGCCTGCATATTGGAAACCTGGAGAATGCCGTCATAGAAGCTCTTCACTTCCTCGTACCAAACGCAAGTGCGCCGTTTTTCTACGGTTCGGTTAATAACATCCACATCAATAATATGGTCGCCGATTTCCTTCATCAGTTTAACGAGTATAACTTCATGGATGCACGGGAACACCTCGGTGTCAACTAAGTCATCCACCATCAACTTCATAAACCTTTGAGGTAGCCTTGCCTCTGACTCCACATACTCTGCGATCTCATGAAGCGTCCGGTCATCATCACTGTGCAGCCAGTCCGAAACGAAGTCATAGCAATATGCCTGATGCGCTGCTGAAATAAAGCTGTCCAGTCCCACAAGAAACTCCTGCCTCATGGTGCGGGTAGCCGCCGTGAGCAGAATGTGCATAGCAAACCTGCCAAGATCAACATCAGGCTCGTGATAGCCTGTACCTTGCGCCACCATGCGCCAGAACGCCCCATCAATTTCATAATTCACAAAGTCCTGATATACGCTGTTGCTGTTGATAGAAAGGCCGCCTTTCAGAACAGCCTTGATGATTTGGTCCGCTTTTGCCTCTTTCAGTCCCGCAAGCGCGGCCATTACCGCCATCTGTAGTTGCGCAGGTGTAGTTGGAATATTCGCTTGCATCGTTATCCACCTGCGGCGCTCCTTGGCGTTGAAAAATTTGCGGTATGATTTGAACCCTTTACGGAGTCCTGGCGTCTGCGGAATACCCATCTCACTCATCCACATAGAAACAAGATCGGCGCGGAACTCCTCACTGTACAGTTCGATATCCAGGAGCCAGTTATCTTCCTGCGATTCATAGGCGATGGGGCAGTATACAAGGTAGTTGCTGGAGGTATCATCAATACCGAGCAGTTTTTTTGTAGAAAAGTAATTTGTCCCTGTGAGCGCCACGACTTTTGCGTTTGTCAGTGTAATCTCCGAAATCTTATCCGCAAACTCTCCGTCTTCATCATGCCATATGATGATGCGGCGCTTGTAGAATTCCGGCAGAGGCGTGGCAAAGCGCCTATCCAGATCTTGAAGTATGATATCCATGTCCATGCTTACCATTTTTGAAATCTCCTTAGCCCTTTTGCGGAAGATGTGTGGCGGCCTATATTTTCAAACACAAGTTGGTTGTAAATTGGTTGCAAGTATCTATTGGCATAACTCATATTGCTTTGGAAGAGTTTGGCCGGTTGCAATCTAAAAGCAATCAGAAGCAATTATTGCTTTAATCAAAAGCAATCCATATGCCTCAATCTATCGTATGCCAACGAGCATTATTGGTTTTCCCTTTGCAAAAAACTTTCCCTTCATCCCGTAACTCGCGCAATAAAGTCTGTATTTGGCTTCTGCTGTGTCCAGGAAGGACCTGATACAACTCTTTAAGCGGTGTGCCACTTTTCCCGTTGCTCCGAATATGCTTCAAAAGCAATTCTTTATTGGTATCCCGATCCA
>JAETSS010000193.1 GCA_021769545.1 Eubacterium sp. | reverse complement strand
ACTTCCTGCTGAAAACGCCGCTATCAAGCATGGCGCGGCTCCCAGTGAGTGGACCTGGAATAATATTGATGAAATGAGAGATCAGCTGGGAGAGCTGGGGCTTTCCTACGACTGGGATCGGGAGGTTGCCACCTGCCATCCTGACTATTACAAATGGATGCAGTGGATCTTTATCCAGTTTTACAAAAAAGGGCTGGCTTACAAAAAAGAAAACCCGGTAAACTGGTGTCCCAGCTGTCAGACGGTACTTGCCAATGAGCAGGTAGTAGATGGACAGTGCGAACGGTGTGGCGCTGAGGTAGGCAAAAAAGAGCTGTCCCAGTGGTATTTTAAGATCACCGATTACGCGGATCGGCTGCTGTCCAATCTGGAACAGATGGAAGGCTGGCCGGATAAAGTAAAGATCATGCAGAGAAACTGGATCGGAAAGAGCATCGGCGCTGAGGTTACCTTTGAAATCGAAGGCTTTGACAAGGGTCTGGACATTTTTACAACAAGACCTGACACTCTGTACGGCGTAACCTATATGGTACTGGCGCCGGAGCACCCATATGTAAAGGAACTGGTTTCGGGAAGCGAATATGAACCAGCTGTAAAGGCATATCTGGATAAAGTACAGCACATGTCGGATATTGAACGTACTTCCACCACAAACGAAAAGACAGGTGAATTCATCGGAAGATATGCCATCAATCCAGTAAACGGCAAGAAGGTTCCTATCTATATTTCCGACTACGTTCTGATGGACTACGGAACAGGAGCCATTATGGCAGTACCTGCCCATGACCAGAGAGACTTTGACTTTGCCAAGAAATTTGGCTTGGATATTATTCCGGTAGTGGATACCGATGATCCAACGATCGATGTATACGATCTGAAAGAAGCCTTTGCTGCCGAAGGAAACATGATCAATTCGGATCTCTTTACCGGCATGAACAACAAGGAAGCCATCGTTAAGATCATCGACTATCTGGAAGAAAAGGGAATCGGTAAAAAGTCTATCAACTACAGACTGAGAGACTGGCTGATTTCCAGACAGAGATACTGGGGAACACCGATTCCCATGATCTACTGCGACGACTGCGGCTGGGTGCCGGAAAAGGAAGAAAACCTGCCGGTTCTGTTGCCGACTGACGTGGAATTCACAGGCAAGGGAGAATCCCCTCTGACCACCAGTAAGACCTTCAAGGATGCCGTCTGCCCTAAATGCGGAAAGCCGGCCAGAAGAGAAATGGATACCATGGATACATTCCTGGATTCATCATGGTACTTCCTGAGATACTGCGATGCCAGAAATACGGAGGAAGCCTTCGGTAAGGACAAGACGGATTACTGGATGAACGTAGATCAGTATATAGGCGGAGTCGAGCATGCCATCCTTCATCTGATGTATGCGAGATTCTTCCAGATGGCTCTCTATGATCTGGGCTACGTAAGCGAAGAAGAACCGTTCAAAAACCTGCTGACACAGGGAATGGTAATAAAGGACGGAGCCAAGATGAGTAAATCCCTGGGCAACGTGGTAAGTCCGGCGGAGATCATAGAAAAGTACGGTGCGGACACCGCAAGACTTTTCATACTCTTCGCAGCGCCTCCTGAAAGAGAACTTGACTGGTCGGATAAGGGCGTTGAGGGAAGCTACAGGTTCATCAACAGAGTATACAGGATGGTATACGACTTCTCGCAGAAGTACAAGGATGTTCCTGAAAGCTATGAGATCTCAGGCGAAGCAGACAAGAGCATGGCATACTGGATGAATTACGCCATCAAGAAGGTATCCGACGATATCGGCGAGAGATTCAACTTCAATACAGCCATCAGTACCATCATGGAAATGGTAAACGAGATGTACAGATACAAGGAAGGTCAGGTGAATGCAGGTCTCTACGGAGCTGCTGTCAAGAACCTTCTGATAATGCTGGCGCCGTTCGTACCTCACGTTACAGAGGAGATGTGGGAGCATCTCGGATACGGCGGATCGGTACACGATCAGCAGTGGCCGACATATGATGAAAGTGCTCTCGTCAAGGATACCGTTGAGATCGTAGTACAGATAAACGGCAAAATAAAAGAAAAAATAAACATTGCAGGTGATTCATCCAGAGAAGAAATGGAAAAAATCGCTGTAGAAAACGATAAGATAAAAGCTCTTACAGAGGGAAAGAACGTTGTAAAGATAATAGCAGTTCCCGGTAAGCTTATCAACATCGTTGTAAAATAACATACCCCGTTAGTTAGAATCTACGGCGGGAAAGGAAATATATGAACGAACAAAAAATGAATATGTCCGCTAAAAACAAAGCGCATAAGGCTGCCGCACCGGGAAGGAGAAATCCCGGCGGCAGCAAAAATAGCGGCCGCAGCAGAGGAACGAAAAACAACAGTACTGCAGGCGGTAAAGGGACACAGAAGAACGCGGCGCGCAAAAAGCCGTCCGGAGGCGGCAATAAGCGCAGGAAGACGGAGGCGGCTCCAAAGGTCAGGATAGTACCGCTGGGAGGCCTTCGCGAGATCGGAAAGAACATGACCGCTATCGAGTATGGGGACGAAATTTTGATAATCGACTGCGGACTGTCTTTCCCTGATGACGACATGTTCGGCATAGACAAGGTCATACCGGACTTCTCGTATCTTAAAGATAACAGCAGGAAAATAAGAGGACTCGTCATAACTCACGGTCACGAGGACCATATAGGCGGGATACCATATCTGCTGAAAGAACTGAACGTTCCCATTTACGGAATGAGATTTCCGTTGGGACTGATCGAAAACAAACTGAAAGAACACGGACTCAAGGCTGTCATGCGGGTAATATCACCGGGGCAGACCTTCAGAGTAGGCAAAAATTTTAAAATAGAAGCGCTGAGGATAACTCATTCCATAGCAGACTCCATATGCCTGTCCATAACGACTCCCGCAGGGCGGATTTTCCATACGGGCGACTTCAAGATAGACTATACGCCTG
>JAETSS010000192.1 GCA_021769545.1 Eubacterium sp. | reverse complement strand
GGCTTTTCTCAGTTTAGCCAGGGTAGCTTTGATGCTTGAGGTACTGGAATGCCTGTTCATGGCTTTAAGCACCCTGTCGGAAATGTGCTGCAGCGGTATATCTATATAGTTGCATATCTTTTCTTCCGATGCCATCACTTCTATGAGCTCATCGGTGATCTTGTCTTCATAGCAGTACATGAGCCTTATCCATCTGATGCCGTCTACACGGCACAGCTTTTTCAAAAGCTCCGGCAGTTTGAGCTCTCCGTAAAGGTCTCTGCCGTACTCCGTAACATCCTGTGCTATCAGTATGAGCTCCCTGCAGCCCTTTGAAGCAAGCAGCTGAGCCTCCTGCAGGATGTTTTCCACAGGTCTGCTCCTGTACGGGCCTCTTATCTGCGGTATGACGCAGTAAGCACAGCAGTTGTTGCAGCCTTCGGCGATCCTCAGTGTCATGGAATAAGGAGCATCTCCTATCTTCCTTGCGGAAAATTCCTGGAAAGCCGCCGGCTGACATGAGAAGACCTGCTGTTTTTCTCCCTTTTTTTCGCCTTTTTTGAAATCCACGACTATCTGAGGCAGCCGCTCATAATCGTTTACGCCTAAGAATATATCCACCTCCGGCATCTCGTCTGCCAGCTCTTTTCCGTAACGCTGCGAAAGGCAGCCGGAAACGATGAGTATCTTCTTTTCCTTCTCCGGCTCCTGCCCTTTGCACTCTTCGATAAAATTGGCCATATCGAAAATGCATCCGATGGATTCCTGTTTTGCGTCATTTATAAAGCCGCAGGTATTGACCAGTATTGCGTCGGCGTCTTCGATGCTTCCTGCAATGCTCATTCCCGCTGCTTCCCATATTCCTTCGATGCCCTCCGAATCATTGAAATTTTTCGGACATCCCATAGTTTCTATATACAGCTTCATTATTATTCCATATCCTTTGTACTTTCTTTCATGTTCATCAGATCTTCTTCGGAGATCAGCACCTGTCTCGGTCTGCTTCCGTCCGAAGGTCCGACTATCTGTCTGTCTTCCATCATGTCGATTATCCTTGCAGCCCTGTTATATCCTATCCTGAAACGTCGCTGAAGCATGGACACCGACGCCTGATGGGCCTGTACCACCAGCTCTATGGCCTCCGGCAACAGCTCGTCCTCCAGATCGCGGTTGCCCTTTTCCGCATCAGGTGTGTTGGCACGCTCTATGGAATCCATAACGTTCTCCGAGTATTCTGTCTCCTCGGTCTGAGCCTTTACGAATTCTATCACATCATGCACCTCGCCATCCGAGATAAAGGCTCCCTGAACTCTTGTAGGCTTGCCGCTTCCCAACGGATTGAACAGCATATCGCCCTTGCCTACGAGCTTTTCCGCGCCTGCCATATCCAGTATCGTTCTGGAGTCCACCTGTGACGATACTGCAAAGGCTATCCTGGATGGGATATTTGCCTTGATGACTCCTGTAATGACGTCTACCGACGGTCTCTGGGTCGCTACTATAAGGTGCATCCCGGCAGCTCTCGCCTTCTGCGCAAGTCTGCATATGGATTCTTCCACCTGCGACGATGCAGCCATCATCAGATCCGCCAGCTCGTCGATTATGATAACCATCTGAGGGATCACGTTTTCTTCCTCGCCGCTGCGTCTCATCATGTCATTGTAGCCTGTCAGCTCACGCGCTCCCGCTTCTGCGAATTTCCTGTATCTGTCGTCCATTTCCGCTACTGCCCAGTTGAGAGCCGCCGCTGCCTTGATAGGTTCGGTGACTACCGGTATCAGCAGATGAGGTATTCCGTTGTAATTTGACAGCTCTACCACCTTAGGGTCGATCAGCACAAGCTTCACCTCGTCGGGTCTCGCCTTGTACAGGATGCTTGTTATGATGCTGTTTATGCATACGCTCTTTCCGGAGCCTGTGGATCCTGCGATCAAAAGATGCGGCATGGATTTAAGGTCGGCAACGATAGCCTTGCCGGCAATATCCTTACCTACCGCGAAGGTTATCTTGGATTCCGATTTTTTGAAAGCAGCGGAATCTATGATCTCCCTGACGGTTACCATGTTGATCTTTTCGTTTTCTATCTCTATGCCCACAGCCGGCTTGCCCGGTATAGGCGCTTCTATTCTGATGCTCTTTGCCTCCATATTGAGGGCGATGTCGTCTGCCAGATTCTTTATGCCCTTTACCTTTACGCCGCTGTTTGGATGGACTTCATATCTCGTCACCGCAGGTCCCTGAGTAACGTTGGTAACCTGTGCGTCTATATTGAAACTGTGGAGCGTTTCCTCAAGCTTCATTGCCTTTGCCCTGAGAGTATTTTCCTCCTGAACAGTGTTCTTTCCCGACTTCTTGGCTTTTTTCAAAAGGTCTATAGGCGGGAACTTATAACTTTCCGATGAAGAAAGCGTTATATTGAAATCTTCTTCCTTAAGAGTGCTCTGGGCTGCCTCCGATCTGGTGATCTTTTCCTCTGCAGCCTTAGGTGAAAAGCCTCCTACGATGATAGGTTCTCCGAAACCTTCGGATTTGATATCATCGAAATCATCGCCTGTGCCGATATCGGTATTGACGGGTTCCGCCTTTTCCGCCGGTTCCGCTTTTCCGAAGACCGATCTGCTTCTGCGTTTACGGCCAGACTCTTTGTCTTCTCCCAGTGAAAAATCAAGCTCCTCCGGCTCTTTTCCCGATGCCAGTCTGTCATCCTGCATATATCCCAGTATTTTCTTCTGCCTGTCGTTTACCCCGTAAGAAGCCTCGCCCCTGCCATAATGATCGTACATCGGATCTGTTCTCTGAGGACTGTTGCTTTGATAAAAGCTTTCATCTGGTACAGCAGCGACGGGAACCTTCCCTTTCCTTTGGCGTTTCTCGGCACGCGCCGCCTCCTTTTCTCTCAGCTTCTCGGCTCTGTTTTCACGATGCTTCTCCTTTTTCTCCTTTGCCTGCTCGAAGAATCTCGATACAGGTGTATTCATGAGAAGCAGCAGACATATTACTATGACCACTATGGAAAATATGTAAA
>JAETSS010000191.1 GCA_021769545.1 Eubacterium sp. | reverse complement strand
ATGTTGATAACGGTAAATATGAATATCATTGCGAACTTCATTGCAAATTCGCCTATCCAGCCCATATCCCATACCGTTGCCGCATATCCTCCGGCGAGGATGACGTATGTTGTATTATCGATATAGATGGAAATGGATCGCCACCAGCCGGCCTGGAATCCCCAGAATTCGCCGAGGGCCTCCTGTACCCATTTGTAGTACCCGCCTTCCTGCGGTCTTACGGAGCCCAGCTCGGAAGCTACCAGACCGAAAGGCAGTCCCCATACGAAGGGCAGTACGCAAAGCATTATTATGGTGAGCCCCGGTCCGCATTCGGGGATCATTTCTTCGATGCCGTAGCAGCCGGCTGCCACGAGACAGAATATCATGAATACAACAGTAGAGACCTTGATGTCATGCTTCTTCAGTCCGTGATCGCCTACACCTACGGCAGCTTGTGATCTTTGTTCGCTCATTTTTACCTCCTTTCAAATAGGATGATATAATTATTACAGACAATTATACGCTTTTTGTTTCGAGAATCAATGAAATTTTACAGAAAAGTTTAAAAATATAAAATAGTTTGAAAATAATGGAAAGGCGCACTTTTTCGCTTCCTGTTAAAAGTTTGCATTTAGTCCTTTAGTTTTTTATCCGGGAATGATATCATAAGTTCAAAAAAGAAAGCAGGTGTTTTATGAAATTCAAGATGGTACATGAGAATTACAACGTATTGGATCTGGAAAAATCTCTGGAGTTCTACGAAAAGGCATTGGGTCTTACGGAGAGAAGGCGCAAGGAAGCCGGAGACGGTTCATTTATAATCGTATATGTGGGAAACGACGAGGCGGACTTCGAGCTTGAGCTGACATGGCTGCGTGATAAGAAGGATGCATATAACCTAGGCGACGAGGAATTTCATCTGGCTTTCCAGACGGATGATTTTGATGCCGCCCATAAGCTCCATGAGGAGATGGGCTGCATATGCTTTGAAAACAAAGATATGGGCATATATTTCATAAAGGATCCGGACGGCTACTGGATCGAGATCATACCTGCGAAAAAATAAGAAGGAATGCTTTTACCGTATTGCAAAATGTACGGATAACGGATATTATATGAACAAACTGTGATTTGCACGTGTCCATAGCCGGAAAAAGCCGGTTGACGAAGGCTATATGCTGTGGGCACATACTTACCATCAGAGAGGAAAAGAGTATAAAACGGGCGTGACAGAGCACTGCCCTTCAAAAGGAGTTAAGGAATAATGAGTAACAGCGCGAAAAAGGTATACGTCATAGGACATAAGAATCCCGATACGGATTCTATCTGTTCGGCTATCGCATACGCGGAGCTCAAGAAAAAGGTGGCAGGACATGATTATTCCGCAAGACGTGCCGGACAGATAAACGAGGAGACACAGTACGTACTCAGCAGATTCGGAGTACAGCCGCCTCCGCTGCTGCAGAACGTCAAGCTGCAGGTGAAGGATCTGGATATACATGAGATAAAGGGCGTATCTCCCGATACTTCCATAAGGGAAGCGTGGAAGCAGATGCGTGAGGAAAACAACAAGACGGCGCCGGTGCTGGTAAACGGCCAGCTTGTGGGAATCATTTCCACCGGCGATATCGTCAAGTCCTATATGGACGTATATGACAGCCGTATACTGTCACAGGCCAGGACGAGATACGACAACATAATCGAGACCCTGGACGGGACGCTTATCACAGGCAACAGGTACGGCTATTTTTCCAGAGGAAAGGTAGCCATAGCGGCATCCAGCTCAGCTCTCATGGAAGAGGTCATAGACAAGGACGATCTCGTCATAGTCAGCAACCGATACGAGGCTCAGGAGTGCGCCATCGATATCGACGCCGGCTGTCTCGTCCTGTGCAACGGCGTTGAGATATCCGAGGCGCTTATCAAAAAGGCGGAGGAGCAGAGCATCGTCATCATAAGCACACAGTACGATACCTTTACCACCTCGCGTCTGATAAATCAGAGCATACCGGTAAAGCATTTCATGACGAAGGATAATCTTCTGACGTTCAGCCTCATAGATTACGTGGACGATATCAGGGAAGAGATGACCAAGAGGAAATTCCGTGACTTCCCTATACTGGACAGAGACGGACAGTTCCAGGGCTTCATTTCCAGAAGAAGATTGATGAAGGCTACCAAGAAGCAGGTGATCCTGGTGGATCATAACGAGAAATCCCAGGCGGTAGAGGGCATAGAAGAGGCCGATATCGTCGAGATCATCGACCACCACAGGCTGAGCAATATCGAGACCATGGGACCGGTGTTTTTCAGGAACCAGCCTGTCGGCTGCACGGCCACGATAGTGACGCAGATGTACAACGAATACGGTGTCGAGATCACGCCTACCATAGCCGGGCTTCTCTGCTCGGCGATAATTTCCGATACGCTGATGTTCCGTTCGCCCACATGTACGCCTGCTGATGAAGCGGCGGCAAAGAGCCTTGCAGGGATAGCCGGGATCGATATAGAAGAGATGGCTATGGAGATGTTCAACGCAGGCAGCAGTCTGGCCGGAAAGAGCGCTGAGGAGATATTTTTCCAGGACTTCAAGCAGTTCACCGTAAACGATACGGTCTTCGGCGTAGGACAGATCAATTCCATGAACAAGGAGGAGCTTGACGACATCAAGGAGATACTGATACCGTATATGCCTAAGGTCCTGAGCTCTCATAAATTACAGATGGTCTATTTCATGTTGACGGATATACTGGATGAGTCGACGGAGCTTCTTTTCTGCGGAAGAGAAGCAGGCAGCTATGTAAGAGAGGCTTACGATATCCCGAAGGGCAGCAAGGACATAATTCTAAAGGGCGTAGTATCGAGAAAGAAACAGCTTATCCCGTCTCTTGTGGGTGTGATGCAGCAGTAGAGGCTGCAATGCCCGGATTTTCATTAAAGAAAAATAATTGAATAAATTTTGCAATAACCTATTGACAAACACAGGTTGATAGGTTATTTTATTATTGTCTTAAGCGCATAGGACAACATGACAATAAG
>JAETSS010000190.1 GCA_021769545.1 Eubacterium sp. | reverse complement strand
TGCTCAATACATATATAAGCATCATCGGCGGTGTCGTACCTCCGATCATGGGAATCATCATTGCGGATTACTGGGTCATCTGCAAGGGGAAAAAGGAAAACTGGGCTCCTGTAAAGGGAGTGAACTGGGTAGGCATGATCGCATGGGTATGCGGCGGAGGATTTGGTCTGCTTGAAACGCTGGGAGTGGTATCGGTGTTCAGCGCTGCCCTTGACGGCGTCATCATAGCCTTTGTCGTGTATATCGTTCTGTACAAGCTGGTGGGAAAGACCGGCCTGTCGGGTCAGGGCGAGCTTACTATCGAAGAAGCTACAAGGATTGCAAAATAAGTACCCGGGAAGGAGTATAAAATGCGAAAATTAGATATAAAGGATATAGAAGACATCGCTCTGGGAGCGGCTTTGCTGGGAGCCGGCGGCGGCGGTGACCCTTATGTGGGAAAGCTGGTGGCCATGGGGGCCATCAAGGAAAACGGTCCGGTAACGCTGCTGGACCCTGAGGAAGTAGACGACGATGCCGTCATAGTAGCCATAGCCATGATGGGAGCGCCGACGGTGCTTGCGGAAAAAGCCGTGGGAAGATCCGAATACGATACGCTGTGTCAGACGATGAATCAGTATCTGGGAAAGAAGATATCGGCCATTATTCCAATAGAAGCAGGCGGCGTGAATTCGATGCTGCCTATTGCGGCAAGTGCAAAGCTGGGTATACCGCTGGTAGATGCAGACGGGATGGGACGGGCCTTTCCTGAGCTCCAGATGGTGACCTTCACCATAGGCGGCATCAATGCATGTCCTATGGCATTGACAGATGAAAAGGGAAACGACGTTGTATTCAACGCAGTAGACAATAAGTGGACTGAGGAGCTGGCAAGAGCCGTTACCATGAGCTGCGGCGGTTCCGTTTCCGTGGCGCTGTATCCGATGACGGGAGCGCAGCTTAAAGAATACGGCGTAAAGAACATCATCACCAGAAGTCAGAAGCTGGGCGAGGCTATCCGAACGGTAAAGGACTGCGGAGAAGACAGCACTCCGGAGGAACATTTCCTTGAATTCACCGAAGGCTACAAGCTCTTTAAGGGAAAGATAAAGGACGTACTGCGAGAGACCAGGGGCGCTTTCAACTTCGGAAAGGTCATGCTGGAAGGAATAGGAGATCACAAGGGGCAGGAAGCCTTTGTCGAATTCCAGAACGAAAACCTGCTGGCCAATGTAAACGGAGAAATACTGGCGACAGTGCCGGATCTTGTATGCCTTGTGGATGCGGAGACCTTCTCACCGGTCACGACGGACGCATTGAAGTACGGCAAGCGCGTATATGTGATAGGGCTTAAGTGCTTTGAAATGTGGCGAAGTGAAAAGGGACTGGAGCTGGCGGGGCCGAGGTATTTCGGCTGCGATACGGATTACATCCCGGTAGAGATACGATGCAAAGGAGGTTCGGCAAATGTATAAGTTAGGGATAGACGTGGGCGGTACCAATACAGACGCCGTCCTTATAAACGATGCGCTGGATGTGGTGGCTGAGATAAAAAGGCCTACATCGGGCGATATATACGACGGGATCGTAGACGCCATAAAGACATTGCTGGAAAGCTCCGGGGCGGACCCTGCCGAGATCGGACAGGCCATGCTGGGAACGACGCAGTGTACAAATGCAATAGTTGAAAGAAAGCATCTTGCACCTATTGCAGTGCTTAGAATAGGTGCGCCTGCCACCATCGGGATACCTCCTATGGTGGACTGGCAGGAGGATATCAGACAGAATGTGGTGGCCGAAACCATAGTAGGAGGAGGTTTTGAACACGATGGAAAGCTGCTGGCGGAGCTGGACGAAGATGCTGTCAGAGAATTTTTAGCCGGCGTCAGGGGAAAGATCGAGGCGATCGCGATATCCTGTGTGTTTTCCACGGTAAGAAACGATCATGAGATAAGAGCGGCGGAGATCTGCCGTGAGGTCCTGGGTGATTCGGTACATATATCCATATCCAGCGAAATAGGCTCCATGGGCCTTGTGGAAAGGGAAAACGCAACGATACTCAATGCAGCGCTTTTCCGTGTTGCAGAAAGCTTTACTGAGGGCTTTGCAAGATCGTTATCGGAAATGGGCATTGTAAATGCGGATGTATATCTTTCGCAGAACGACGGGACTCTTATGACCATGGAGCATGCCAGAAAATATCCGATACTGACTATCGCCTGCGGGCCGACCAACTCCATCAGAGGAGCCAGCTATCTTTCGGACCTGGAAAATGCACTGGTAATAGACGTCGGAGGTACTACGACGGACCTGGGCGTGATACAGAACGGATTTCCGAGGGAGTCCAGCATAGCCGTTACCATAGGCGGCGTCAGGACCAATTTCAGGATGCCTGACGTAGTTACCATCGGTCTTGGCGGCGGCTCCATAGTAAGGCAGAGAAAAGACGGAACGGTAACCGTGGGGCCTGACAGCGTCGGATATGAGATCACGGAAAAGGCGTTGATATTCGGCGGGGACACCGTTACTGCGACGGATATAGCTGTGCGGCTGGGAATGGCAGAGCTGGGAGATACCTCCAGAGTCGCTGATATGGACATTGATTTTGCAAATAAAGCTATGGCTCAGATGAAGGCCATGGTGGAAGATGCGATTGATGCAATGAAGGTTTCAGGTGCTGATGTAGACGTTATCCTTGTGGGCGGCGGATCTATCACTCTCCCGACTGACCTCAGGGGCGCTTCATCAGTACTCAAACCTGCATTTTTCGGCACGGCGAACGCTATCGGCTCTGCGATATCGAAGGTCAGCGGAACCATCGAGAGGCTCATAGATTACGAGCAAACACCGAGAGATATTGCACTGGAAAGCGCCAAGGCAGACGCAGTGGAAATGGCCGTAGAGGCAGGAGCCGTAAGAGAAACCGTTGAGATCGTCGATGTGGAAGACATCCCATTGCAGTATTATGCGGGAAACACAAACCGTGTAAAGATCAAGGCGGCCGGGGATCTGAGATAGTTTTAACGGCAAACATATTATTTTTATACA
>JAETSS010000189.1 GCA_021769545.1 Eubacterium sp. | reverse complement strand
ACGCTTGATCGTAACGACATTGTCTTCCTTTACGATCTCCGCTGCATAGGATACCTGAGGAAGCCCCAGCTTTTCAGCGATCTGAGGTCCCACCTGTGCAGTGTCTCCGTCGATAGCCTGTCTTCCGCAGAATATCATATCATCTTCGCCGAGACCGATGTGGTTGATGGCTGCCGAAATTATCTGTGATGTTGCGAATGTGTCCGATCCGCCGAATTCTCTTGCGGAGATAAGCACTGCATCATCAGCGCCCATAGCAAGCAGTTCTCTCAACATTCCTTCTGCAGGAGGAGGTCCCATCGTTACCGCTGTTACCTGACAGCCTGTAGCATCCTTCAATACCAACGCCTGTTCCATTGCGATCAAGTCATCCGGATTGATGATAGTCTGCATGGAAGCACGGTTCAATGTTCCGTCCGGATTTACAGCAACTACGCCGGAAGTATCCGGAACCTGTTTTACACAAACAAAAATTCTCATTCGAATACGCTCCTTCCTACTTATTTAAAACCGCTCTGGAAATAACGACCTTGTGGATCTCCGAAGTACCTTCATAGATCTCAGTGAGCTTGGCATCTCTGTACATACGTTCCAGAGGATAGTCCTTCATGTAACCGTAACCGCCGTGGATCTGCAGTGCCAGATTAGTTACGAAACGAGCGTTTTCAGCTGCGTTGTACTTGCACATTGCAGCTTCCTTGGTGAAAGGCTTTCCTGCGTCGGCAAGATAGGAAGCAATGTAAACGAGAGCCTTTGCAGCCTCTGTCTTGGTTGCCATATCGGCTATGTACCACTGGAGACCCTGCAGTGTTGCGATCGGCTTACCGAACTGAACACGTTCATGCATGTATTTAACCGACATATCTATAGCCTCTTCGGCAACGCCCATAGCCTGTGCGCCTACGCCGATCCTTGCAGCGTCGAGAGCTTTCATTGCGATCTTGAAGCCCTTGTTCTTCTTTCCCAGCATATTGGCGGCAGGCACTCTGCAGTCTTCGAATACCAGCTCTGCTGTTTCCGAACCCGCAAGACCCATCTTGTCTTCGATCTTGCCTGAGGAGAATCCCGGCATTCCTTTTTCAACGATGAAGGCCGACATTCCTCTCGTTCCCATCTTAGGCTCCGTCATAGCGAATATAACCAGGACTCCGGCTCTCGCACCGCCTGTGATAAAGCACTTTGTTCCGTTTAATATATATTCATCTGTTTTTTCATCATACACTGCCACAGTCTTGACACCTGCAGCATCTGATCCCGCATTAGGCTCTGTCAGTGCAAAAGCACCTAATTCTCCGCCCTTAGTAAGTCTAGGCAGGTATTTCTGCTTCTGCTCCTCTGTTCCGAAATCCAGTATCGCATGAGGTGCAATAAGATGGATAGATAAAGTAGCTGCCGAAGACATGCACTTTCTGGCAAATTCCGATACAGCGATAACCTTCTCCAGCATTCCGCCGCCGGATCCGCCATATACTTCCGGCACTCCGATTCCCGTAAAACCGGTTGCAGCCATCTTAGCGAAGTTTTCCACAGGGAATCTGTGTTCAGCATCGATCTCTGCTGCCGTAAAATTATTTTTTTTATTGCCCGCAAGTTTTCATTTGCCGCACAAACACTCCATCTACGTGAGAGTTTTGGTGTGGGAATCATACGTCATTTTGTTCTACATGTGCAGCGTTTGCTGTTGACAACGCCGTGATATGATAACATAATTTAACTGATCTTATGATACAGGAAATACAGGAGTGTAAATATATGTCCAATTTGATCCAAACCACAACCGACCTTGCCATGTATATTATCCGGGGATATATCAGGCCCGGTGACGTGCTTATAGACGCAACATGCGGCAACGGTCACGATACGCTTAAGCTTCTGGCTTCCGGTCCCTCAAAGCTGTATGCGTTCGATATACAGCAGGAAGCCATAGACAGCACGCGCCGGCTTCTGGTGGAAAGCGGAGCCGATGAAGCCCTCAGGGACGGAACTGTAACACTTATCTGCGATTCCCATGAGAATATGGAAGATCATGTGACCGGACCTGTCAGGGCCGTCATGTTCAATCTGGGGTATCTGCCGGGATGCGATAAGTCGAAGACCACAACCAAAAATTCTACTCTGAACGCAGCCGTATCCGCATTGGGGCTTCTCGGCAAGGACGGTCTTTTATGCATCACCATGTACAGCGGACACGACGAAGGCGCAGCGGAAAAGACGGCACTGCTTTCGTGGGCTGAAAAGCTGGATCCGAAGCGCTACCATACGGCATACATCAGCATGACCAATCAGAAAAACTCTCCGCCGGAAATACTGCTGATAACGCGAAAAAAGTAAAACAAAAGAACGGCATCACCGAATCATCATCGGCGCTGCCGTTCTTTTAATTATCCTTCACTATGCGTCTATCATTTTCCACGCATGTTCTCTTTGATTATCTTTATGCCTCTGGCATATTTGCTCTGTTCCTCTTTTTCAAGCTCATAGGCTTCGCACATGCGCTTTCCCAGTTCTTCAAGTTCTTCCGTTTCTCCTGAAAACAGCTCCAGCTCCACCTCCGAGATGGGTTCCTCTCCGTAAGGCGTCACTATCCAGCCTTCATCTACGGATAATTCGAATATCCCCGTTCCCGTGTCCATCCTGAACCGTCTCCTGTGGAATCTCGTTTCAAGCATACTGTAAAGGGGCTTGTCCCCTATTATCCTCAGCAGCTCCGTACCTATCTCGCTTTCCCTGAAAACGCCGGGATCGGGTCTGTCCTCGTTTACCGGTACGTTTATCTCCTCTCTCGTATGAAGTGCACCCTCGCTGTGGCCCTTCCACTTAAGTGCCGCTACCCATCTGCAGCCTTCCTTTCTGACTCTGTATGCCATGTCATTCTTTGCAAGGTCACAGTCAGTCGTATCAAAATACTTCGCCAGAAAACACATTTCTTCCCGTGAGTTTTCCTCTTCCATGTGGAAGAACAGCTTGTCCTTCCAGATACTGTCGGCAACTTCATGGGTAGGTACTCTATACTTTAATTCGATCTCCATATATTACCTTCTTAGCTTACTGCAACGTATTAGTCCATCCTATCTGCGAAAAGATGTACCCCATGATAATATCACTTATTGGAGACTAACGCAAGTAAATAATTTCCGAACCCGATATCTATCCGATATTTAATTGAACGTGATGACCGTTCCCGTCTTTCCCTCCAGTGCCTCTACGGCCTTATCGAGGGATGTGATGACAGCCTTTTTATCGGGATACGTCCTTACGAACTTCATGGCAGCCTCTACCTTGGGAAGCATGCTGCCAGGGGCAAACTGACCTTCCATTACGTATCCTGCCGCCTCCGACAAAGTCATGCGGTCAAGATCCTTCTGAGTAGGCTTCTTGAAATCCACAGCCACCTTTTCCACCTCCGTGAGGATCATCAGCATATCGGCGCCTACGTTTTCGGCAAGGAGCTCCGCAGCGAAATCCTTGTCTATGACAGCCGCCGTACCTTCCAGCGTTCCGTCCGGTCTTTCGACGACAGGTATGCCGCCCCCTCCGCACGTTATCACGATGGAATGGTCCCAAAGCTGCCTTATGGCGTCGATCTCGACTATACGTCTCGGAATCGGCGAGGCCACCACTCTGCGGTATCCCCTTCCGGCATCCTCTTTCATGGTATAGCCTTTTTCTGCCTCAAGTGCTTCCGCCTCCTGCTTCGTGTAAAAAGGTCCGATAGGCTTTGCAGGTCTGTCGAATGCCGGGTCCTTTTCATCTACGATCATCTGAGTAGCCACCGTAACTACAGGGACGTTTCTGTTTTCCCTGTTGAGGGCGTATTTCAGACACTGCTGTATATGATATCCGATATATCCCTGTGACATGGCGCCGCACACATCGAAAGGCATGGCAGGCGTCACGCTGTCTGCAGCCTCCGACGCCATTACTATCCTTCCCACCTGAGGACCGTTGCCGTGGACCACTGCGATCTCATAACCCATGCCGCTGATCCTGGCTATATGCTCGCACGTCCGCTTCACCACCTCAAGCTGCGCCTGAGCCGTAGCCGGCCCGTCTCCCGACTGCAGCGCATTGCCGCCGAGAGCGATGACCAGCTTCTCCGCTTTTCCTTCAATCTTCATATCAATCTCCCAAATCCCAAATTTTTCATCTTAAAGATCGTCTCTGTTCACAGGACAGCTCATACATCTAGGGCCGCCTCGTCCTCTGGAAAGCTCGGAGCTCGGTATCGTCAGCACCTTTATTCCCTTCTTATCCAGCAGATCGTTGGTGACGTAGTTTCTCTCATATGTCACCACTGTGCCCGGTGCGATGGCAAGAGTGTTGGAGCCGTCGTTCCACTGCTCCCTCTGAGCCGCCTGTGCATCGTTTCCTCCGCATCTTATGAGATCCACCGCCGGCAGATCCAGCTCTATCTTCAATATATTCTCAAGCTCGTCCTGGATGCTTGCAAAATGGGCGTTGCCTTCCTTATCGAGTGTTATCTCGAAAAGCTGCAGCGGGCCTTCTATTTCCGGATGGATGGTGAACTTATCGTAATCCACCATGGTAAACACCGTATCCAGATGCATGAATGCTCTGCACTTAGGTATATCGAACACAAGGATCTTCTTAAAAGAAGATTT
>JAETSS010000188.1 GCA_021769545.1 Eubacterium sp. | reverse complement strand
CGGGGCGACCGCAGGTTCAAGGACTGGCGTACCGACTGTACCATCGAATCGAGACAATTCCAGATGGCGTTCCGCCTGCTTAGAGAACTGTCCCGCACGCTGGAAACAAGCGAAGAAGAGCTTGATCTCCGCGGAACCATAGATCACACATGCAGGCAGGGCGGTATCCTTGATATCAGGATGCAGCCGCCGAGAAAGAACAGACTCAAGCTGATGGTCCTCATCGACTCGGGAGGCTCCATGCGCCCTTACGAACAGCTCTGCAGTCTTCTTTTCCAGTCGCTGCACAAGGCCAATACCTTTTCCGATCTGAAGATCTACTATTTCCATAATTACCTTGAGGAAGTACTGTACAAAGATCCTTCCATAGATACCATGCAGACGGTAAAGACCGACTGGGTGCTGCGAAACATATCGGGAGACTATAAGGTCATCTTCGTAGGCGACGCCGATATGTCCATGTCCGAACTGGTCAGCAGTCCATACGGCAGTTCCTACAGCAGCTCCATGTACGATGCTCCCGACGGCATAACATGGTTTCGCAGGTTCAAGGAGCATTACGAGCATTCCATATGGCTGCACCCTCAGGAGAAAGAGGAAAATATCGCCTGGATGTCCGAATCATTCATCGAGATCGGCAAGGTTTTCCCCATGTTCAGACTATCCATAGACGGCCTCAAGGAGGGCATGTACAGGCTGATGAAAAACCGCTGATCTGTGCATAATTGCAACATTCGCTCTTCAAATATTATGATATTATATCATTGTGGCTTTATTTGCCATTGCCGGATAAAGCCGCGGATATTACCGTTAATGCTATCGTTACACTATTGAGGAAGGAGCGTGTTTAATGAAAAAAACAACATTTACCGAAAAGCTGGGATATGGCATCGCATCGCTGGGTGATGCTATTTCTTATGGCTTCGTAGGCACTTTCTTTCTGTTTTTTCTTACTACCGTCGCCGGGATATCCCCTGCCATAGCAGGCGTGATCGTTGCCCTCGGCTCCGTATGGAATGCCATATTCAACCCGGTCATGGGCTATTTTGCAGACAAGGTCAATACAAGGTTCGGACGACGCAGGCCTTTGATATTCATTTTTTCTATATTCCTGGGAATAACGCTGTTTCTCATGTTCACAAATATAGATATACCGCTATCCGTAAAACCCGTATATTACGGCATCATGATGATACTGTTCTGGAGCAGCTTTACGGGCTTTTTCGTGCCCTACTGCGCACTGGGAGTGGATTATGCGTCCGATTACGACGAAAGAACGTCCATACGATCCTTCGCCGCGTTTTTTAACAATGTCGGCAATCTGTTCTGTATGGTAATGCCTACTATGGTAGTTTCTTTCCTGGAAAGTCTGGGGCTGGATACTTCTCAGGCGTGGTCGACAACCGGAGGCTTTCTAAGTGCTGTCTCCTTCATAACCATAGTGGTCACCGTGATAGCATCCAAAAACAAGGATCTGCCTGTCGAAAAGTCAACGGAAAAGCCGGCGGAAAAACACTTCATCATCAATATATTCAGGGAATACATATCCGTCGCAAAGCTGAAACCCATGAAGTACCTGATAGCGGCAAGCCTGTTTTCGCTGATCACATATACCATGATCATGTCCGATCTGATATATTTTCTGACGTACAACAAGGAGCTGCCTGCTGTAGGTATCTCCATATGTCTTTTTTCACGTACGCTGCTGGGGATACTTTTTATTCCTATCATGGGAAAGATAGCCGCGACATTCGATAAGCGCATAGCTCTTATCGGCTGTTACATCGTCGGCATCGCAGGCATGATAGCTGTGCGTTTCATCGACATCGGAGGCTTTATCGGCGTTTTGGTATATATGTTCTTCGTTACCGTCTGTACGACTATATACTGGCAGCTCATGCCTTCGATATTTTACGATATATGTGAATACGATGCGGTCACTACCGGAAAGCGCAGGGAAGCAACGATACTGTCCTTTCAGGGCCTCGTCGAATCTATCGCCGTGGGTATCGGAGGTCAGATACTGGGTATGATCCTGCAGCTTGCAGGCTTTAACGGTTCCGGTGCAGCTCAGACTTCAACGGCCCTGCTATGGATAGAAAATTCCACTACCATACTTCCGGTGGTGTTCATGATGGCTGCCATCGTTGCCCTGTATAAATATCCGCTCAGAAGAGATGACCTATAAAAGGATTTGGATATCAAAGGATCATATGATATAATTATCCGGTAAGTAACAGATGAAAGGGTTGAATTTATGACACAAACACAAAAGAATATCATAAGCAGAATGTATATGGCAATTATCATAGAAGAAAGCGAGCATGGCGTTCACAGAGAATCCCTGTGGTACGGAGGTACACCAGAAAACCTGGGACTGATGATCATAGATGTCATGAAGGACTGGTATGAGCCTAACGTGGACGTTCTCGATGAATCCATCATAGCATACCACAAGATGCTGGAAGATAAGGATTCCCTTACCTTCGATATGATGGAAGGCGAAGGCTTCAACGTCGACGGCATGAAAATGACCGTCCAGATCACCAACAATTTCAACGAAATATTCGGATTCATCGTTGCCGAGATCTGCAACATATTCGCCAAGGAGGGCGAAACACCTGACTCCTTCGAAAACCTTTCCGCTTTCAGACAGCATTTTATAGACAAGTACGATATCAACGAGGACTTCAGACAGGTCCTTGAGACCGTTAACGAGATGACAGTTTCCAGAGCTCTGTACCTCATAGATATACAGTACAATTATACTGCGCGTCATTTCAGAAGCAGCAATTAAACACCAATATTGAGTAGGAGGCGGTGATTAGCCGCCGTCCTCTCACACCACCGTACGTACGGTTCTCGTATACGGCGGTTTCAATAGTTGACGTGCATAGACTGATACGCTATAGCTAAATCATAAAAGCCACTTCGTATCAGTCTTTCTTTACTTAATGCTCGTTTGACCGTAGTTGTGTTGGATGTCCTCCACTTCCGTTTTCGACTATTTGCTGCCATATGTGCATAGTATTCGGGTATTCCCAGTTTCATCAGATTTTTCATCTTTGTCCTTACTCTTTTCCAATGCACCCATATACACATGCGCATTCGGTG
>JAETSS010000187.1 GCA_021769545.1 Eubacterium sp. | reverse complement strand
CGGAATAGAGGAACAATTTGCCATTGTGGGTGCTACGGAATCGGATCCGTTTGAAGGAAAGATATCAAATGAATCAGCCGTTGGGCGAGCTCTTATAGGTCACAAGAAGGGTGAACATGTAGCCGTTGAAGTTCCAGACGGGGTCATCAATTACGAGATAGTGAACATAATAAAGGAATAAGCGATTTATCACAGTAGAAAGAGGTGTTTTGATGCATTGGGCGGAAAAATTAGCGGATAAGATCATCAAGAGAAATCCGGACAAAGAAGAATATGTTTGTGCAGCGGGAATCAGTCCGTCAGGTTCTATCCACATAGGAAATTTCAGAGATATAGCAACGAGTCTGTTCGTTGCCAAAGCTCTTGTCAAGAAAGGAAAGAAAGCGCGTCTGCTGTTCTCATGGGACGAGTATGACAGATTCAGAAAGGTTCCTGTAAACGTCAAGGCGGTGGATCCGGACAATGAATTCGAGAAGTATATAGGACTGCCGTACACGTCGGTACCTAATCCGTTTGATACGGAACATGCTAATTACGCCAAGTATTTTGAAGCCGAGTTTATGGACTCCATCAAGAAGTTCGGCATCGAGATGGATTACAGATATCAGACTGATATGTATACATCGGGCAAATACAAGGACGATGTCATCGAAGCTATTAAAAAGAGAAAGGAAATATTCGATATCCTCGACAGCTTCCGTACTCAGGATGCCGAGGAGGGCGAGCGCGATGCATATTTCCCTGTAAGCATATTCTGTCCTGAATGCGGCAGAGATACGACAAAGATAGTATCCATCTCCGACGACTGCACCGTAGCCGAGTACGAGTGTGAATGCGGACATAAGGGAACCTTCGACTTTACAAAGGAGTTCAACTGCAAGCTGGCATGGAAGATAGACTGGCCTATGCGCTGGAGATATGAAGGCGTTGACTTTGAACCGGGCGGCAAGGATCATGCAAGTCCGGGAGGAAGCTATGAGACAAGCAGTGTCATAAGCAGAAAGATATTCGGATGGGAACCGCCTATGTTCCAGGGCTATGAGTTCATCGGTATCAAAGGCTCCACGGGAAAGATGTCCGGTTCATCAGGTCTCAATCTCACACCGGAAACGCTGCTTAAGATATACGAGCCTGAGATCATACTGTGGCTGTACTCCAAGACGGAGCCTAAGAAGGCGTTTGACTTCTGCTTCGACGACGGCATACTCCGCCAGTATTTCGAATTCGATAAGATGTACAATGAATATAAGGACGGCAAGGCCAACGAGCACAATGCCTCAGTCATCGAATACAGCCTGATAAAAGGCAAGAACATAAAGACTGCTCCGATGAATCTGCTGGTACAGCTTGGCTCCATAGTGGACTTCAATGTGCCTATGATGGAGACGGTCTTCGAAAAGATCGGCACGCCGTATAAATACGAGGATTTCGATACGAGACTCGAGCTTGCAAAGTACTGGCTGTATCAGTGTGCGCCGGAAAGCGCCAACAAGCTGAGAGGCTGGAGAGACTGGGATCTTTACAATACATTCTCCGAGGCGGAAAAGAAAGAGATCGAGATACTGTACAACTACATCAAGGCAGGCGAATACGATCTGGATTCCCTCAACACCAAGCTTTACGATATCCCGAAGGAGATTTTCGGAAAAGATGTCGAGAACCTGAAGAAGATACAGGGACAGTTTTTCAAGAACGTATACAAGCTGCTCATCAGCAAGGAAAGAGGCCCTAGACTTTACCTGTTCCTCTATGCAATAGACAGGGAGAGATTCATGCATCTGCTTGATTTTAGCTTCCCTAAGACGGAGGAAGAGGAAGCTCTCGAAAAGGCTGCTCTTGAAGCTGAGAAGGAACCGGAAAAGGAAGAAAAGGTATACGGAGAGCCTGATGAGGTACAGCCTATCGTAGAGCCTGAGATCAATGTGGATCAGTTCTTTGCCATGGACCTGAGAGTCTGCAAGATACTCAAGTGCCAGGAGATCAGAAAGGCGCACAGCAATTACAAGCTGACGCTGTTTGACGGACTCAAGGAAAGAGTCATAGTTTCCAGCATCAAGAACGACTACACGCCTGAGGAGCTCGTGGGAAAGAAGATCATAGTAGTTGCAAATCTGGCTCCGGCCAGACTCACCGGCGTTACCAGCGAGGGAATGCTTCTTGCGGGAACCAACAACGCCTGCGGATGTCAGGTAATATTTGTGGATGACATCGTTCCGGAAGGCACGAGGATCTGCTAGAATAGATCATGATATTTACGGGCAGGCCTTGCGGCTTGCCCATAATCTATATTAAGGAGATGATGGATAATATGAAAGATGTTGAAGTGAAAAGTCTGTTCAGAGAAAGCCAGCTGCACGCAGGCGGTGAAGTTACCGTACGAGGCTGGATCAGAAACAACAGAGGTTCGAATAAATTCGGTTTCATAGAACTAAATGACGGAAGCTTTTTCAAATCGGTACAGGTGGTTTACGAGGCCGAGTTCCTGGATAATTTTGAAGAGATATCCAAGGCCCCTATTGCTACGGCACTTAAGGTAACGGGCGAATTCGTACTGACTCCTGATGCAAAACAGCCTTTTGAGATAAAAGCAAGAGAGATCGTAGTTGAAGCCGGTTCCGATGCCGATTATCCTTTACAGAAGAAGAGACACAGCATGGAATTTTTGAGAGAGATCGCCCACCTGAGACCGCGAAGCAACACTTTTTCAGCGGTATTCAGAGTGAGATCCCTTGCGGCATATGCGATACACAGGTTTTTCCAGGATAACAATTTCGTGTATGTCCATACGCCGATAATAACAGCCAGCGACTGTGAAGGCGCCGGCGAGATGTTCAAGGTGACTACACTGGATATGAACGAGCTGCCTAAGGACGAAGACGGCAAGGTGGATTACAGCGAGGACTTCTTCGGAAAAGAAGCAGGACTTACAGTAAGCGGACAGCTTGAGGCCGAGACCTTTGCACTGGCATTCAGAAACGTTTACACCTTCGGACCGACATTCAGAGCAGAGAATTCCAATACGGCAAGACACGCTTCGGAATTCTGGATGATAGAGCCTGAGATGGCCTTCGCAGAACTCAGTGACAACATGGACGTGGCCGAAGCCATGATAAAATATATCATCAATTACGT
>JAETSS010000186.1 GCA_021769545.1 Eubacterium sp. | reverse complement strand
GGGCAACAGTCCTTTATTCATCTTATCTTTTTGTGTTTTTATTATAAAACGTCCTTATTCTCAAGAACGAACTTAACAAGATCGTCACTTCTGGTGATATCGTTTACTGCGGCAACCTCTGATTCTACCTTGAGGGCTGCTTCCAGAGCTTCTACTAAAGCCTTGGTGTCTTCCTCTCCCGGCTGACCGTTCTCTACGATATCTATGTATTTCTCACATGCCTTCTGCAGCTTCTGATCAGGAGCCCCTGTAGGGAAACCACACAGAAAATATCCGTCCAGCTTGAATTTTTCGTTTTCAATGATCGCTTTTATTTTTGCTATAACATCTTCCTTACTTACTTTCGTGCTCATATAAAGACCTCCAAATTTATGCACAATTAAATTGATAAACCCGATATGTTTTATAAATTGCGGCTTTCACCTCACCGCAAATCCGTATTTATGTTATCATTTGAAGCGTACGGGTGTCAAGTCGAAAATGATCCATGCGTACACCTCATATGAAGCTTATTTCCTCGGCAATACTATCTGAGGGTTTTCCTTTGACTTGCGATACAGGGTGAATTTCCTTCCGATGGCCTGTACGAATTCCGCATCAAGTCTCTTGGCGATATCGTTGGCTGTCGCCTTAGGTTTCAGGTCGCTGCCTTCCTGTATCTTTACCTTTACCAGTTCCCGTGCTTTCAGCGCATTGTTTATTTCTTTGATTATATTTTCGGTCAGATCGTTTTTTCCGATATACACTATCGGATCGATATCATGAGCCAGTGATTTGAGGTAGCTTCTCTGTTTGCTTGTTATCATTGTTTCTTCTCCTTATCCGAATAAGTCGGTTCCAGTATACATTGCAAAGTTTGTTTTTTCAAGAATTTCTTGAAATTTGCAAAATCAAAGATTGTCAAAAAACAAGGGGCTTACCAATACTCTCTAGCTTATGTCTTATCCAGTTCATCAGCGCTTACACTCCCTAAGCCACTTTTCCATGCAGCGCATCAGCTCTTCTATATCAAGGGGTTTCGTGATATGCTCGTTCATACCGGATCTTTTGCTCTGAACGATATCATCCGAAAAGGCGTTGGCAGTCATTGCGACGATAGGTATGTCTGCCGCGTCACTCTTACCGGACTTTCTGATAGTTCTGGCAGCAGTATGTCCGTCCATTATCGGCATCTGTATGTCCATGAATATGAGATCGTAATAATTATCTTCATGTTCCTCGTACATCTGCACCGCCTCCTGTCCGTTGCCGGCACACTCTATGGAAACTCCGGTTTCTCCGATGATCTCCTCTGCGATCTCACGGTTCAGCTCATTGTCTTCTACAAGTAGTATCCGCTTATCTGAAAAATCTCTATGCTCGCCTGCGCCTTCTTCTGTGTTTTTCCTGCTTTCGGCCTCTCCGACAAACTGCTTGAACATGTACACCAGACGCGACTTGAACAGCGGCTTTGCTATAAAACCGTTGACGCCGGCCGCTCTCGCTTCCTCTTCCACCTCGCTCCAGTCGTATGCCGACAGGATTATGATAGGTACGTCATCTCCCAGAAGGGCTCGTATCTTTCTCGCAGTCTCGATGCCGTCCATTCCCGGCATCTTCCAGTCCAGAATGACAGCAAAGAAATCGCGTCCTTCTTCGCATGCTTCCTGAGTCCTCATGACAGCGGCTTCACCGGACAGTACCCATTCTCCGCACATACCGATATCCGTAAGTATCTTACATGCCGATTCACAGGCATATTCATCATCATCCGCCACCAGCACATTGAGCTGCTGCAGCTCCCTGAGATCAACATCTTCCGTATTCTGCTGTTTCAGGAACAGAGTGACCGTGAATCTGGTGCCCTCATTTTCCTTACTTTCAACGGAAATGTCCCCGTTCATCATTCGCACGATATTCTGTGCTATGGTCATGCCGAGACCCGTTCCCTCGATCTTGCTGACACGTGAATCCTCAGCTCTGGAAAACGGCTCGAATATCTTTTTCTGGTATTCCTCCGACATACCGATGCCGTTATCCTGAAATACAAATTCGTAGCATCCGTAGCCGTATATCTTCGAAGGCTTTTCCGTGATCTCGATCTCCAGCTTTCCTCCCACATGAGTGTACTTGACTGCGTTGGATATGATATTCATGAATACCTGCTGCAGCCTGATCTCGTCCCCTACAACGTCTTCATGCTCTACTTCAAAGAGCCTTACCTCCAGCAGCTGCTGTTTTGCTTTCATAGACGGACGAACCATCGTCAAAATGTTTTCAAGCAGCTCAGACAGACTGAATTCTTCCTCAGAAAGGTCGATCTTTCCCGACTCTATCTTGCTCATATCCAGCACTTCATTGATCAGCGACAGCAGGTGTCTGCTTGAAACCGTGATCTTGCCCAAACAGTCGGAAACCTTGTCCTTGTCATCCAGATGTGTCCCGGCGATAGCAGTCATGCCTATTATGGCATTCATCGGTGTCCTTATATCATGACTCATCCTGGAAAGGAAGTCGCTCTTGGCCATGTTGGCGTGATTTGCGGCCTCACATGCTTCCCTGAGGGCATTTCTGTCGCGTTCTTCCTTCTCCTTGCTTTCCGTGATATCCTGAGCCACATATATGGCCGTTTTAGGCCTGTCGTTCTCCGATTCGGCCAATACGACGCTGGCACGTGTCCACTGCGTAATTCCATCTCGTTTCTCGGCCTTGCGGTATTCAAAGGCTACAGTCGGATGCTCCGGACTCAATTCCTCCATCAGATTCTCATAGCTTATCTTTTTCTTATATTCTTCTCTGTCCTCAGGATGTACGAACTTTTCGGAGTATAGCTCTATACCTTCCATATAATTGCGTTCTTCTCCAAGCACCTGACCCACACTGTCCTTCTGGACAACTACACGGAAAGTGCCCTTTTGCAGATCGACATAGTATGTTGCAAAAAACATGCTGCTCAGGCTGTTGATTATAGAGGCTTTTTCTCTCGCTCGCCTTGTTGCCGCTTCTTCCTCCTGCTTGCTTATGGTGATATCCCTGCCCAGGATATTCACGACAACGCCGGATTCCTGACGTATGAAGAAAATGTGCTCTTCCAGCCACATATACGGTTCCTTCTTCTGCTGATACCGGAATATGCTCTCCTCAAAATCCTTGACGTGTTCTGCCTTTCTACGCATGTTTTCCAGA
>JAETSS010000185.1 GCA_021769545.1 Eubacterium sp. | reverse complement strand
GTAGTGGACGAGAACAAATGTATCGGCTGCGGCGTATGCACTACAAAATGCGAATTCGATGCGATACATCTGCATCGTGAATTCCCTGAGGCAAGCAGGATGGTGCCTAGTGAAGACAAGCTGAAACATATACTGCCTTATGGTGCAAAGCAGGCTATAAGGATCAAGCTGCGCGGAAAGGGAAAGAAATAAGATGCATGAGCTTGGTGTGGTTTTTCACATAATCAAAGGTGTTAAAAAAGTGGCGGAAGAAAACGAGCTTACAAAGATCGCTTCCGTCACAATAGAGCTGGGACAGGTTTCTACAGTTATTCCTCATTATCTGACGGACTGCTGGAGATGGGCTGCCGACAAGGAGGATATCCTGCGGGGCTCAGAGCTTAAGACGGAGGAGATCGAGGCTGTGACCTACTGCGAAAGCTGCGGCAGGACGTATGCCACCGTAGAGCATGGCAAGATATGTCCCCACTGCGGAAGCGGAAGTACATATCTGCTGCAGGGAGATCAGGTAATGATAAAAGAAATAGAAGCGTGTTGATTAAAGAAGAAGGAGATGATCTAATTATGTTATTTCATGTTTACGGAGACGGTGCGCTGGCGAAATGGATAGCAATGCTGGCGGTGCTTCTGGGGTTGATATTGATGAACGAGTTCGCCAGGAGGACGAAGACAGGCGGACTTCTGATGTTCGGAGTCGTACCGGCGATCCTCACTGTGTACTTTATAGTTATTCAGGTCGCGGCAGGCATGGGAGCCGAATGGGTGACAAACAACCAGACGCATCTTTACATGAACGGCTGGTTCCATTACGCTAAGCTTTACGCATCACTGGCAGGCTGTATCGGCTTCATGATGATAAAGTACGAATGGGGCATCGGAAAGAAGCACTGGTTCAAGGCATTCCCCTTTGCCATCGTTGCCATCAACATTCTGATCGCTGTTGCCAGCGACTTCGAATCGGCCATCAACGGCTGGTATCACTGGTGGCTGTCATCGGAGGGCGTATGGCTCTACGGCGGATGGCACAATGTGATGAACGGTATCGCAGGTATACTGAACATCCTCTGTATGACAGGCTGGTGGGCCGTTTATTCTTCCAAGGACAAGAAGGATATGATCTGGCCTGACATGATCTGGGTATACATCATCGTTTATGATATTTGGAACTTTGCATATACGTACAACTGCCTGCCTACTCATTCGTGGTTCTGCGGCGTTGCACTGCTGCTGGCTCCGACTATCGCAGCGCTCTTCTGGAACAAGGGCGGCTGGATCATGAACCGTGCAAACACTCTTTGCATCTGGTGCATGTTCGCGCAGATATTCCCGCTGTTCCAGGAAACGTTCTCCGATGGAACATCCGTATTCCCGTGGGCGACGATTACGACTCAGTATGCTGACGGAACGATGAACGGCATCATGGAAGGAAACTCGGTAAATGCAGATCCTACGGCTATGACGGTAGTAAGCGCACTGGCACTCATCACCAACATCATTGCCCTGGCATACATCGTTGTCAAGTCCGTAAAGACCAAGACGAATCCGTACAAGGGAGAGGTATTCACCAACTTCAAGTATTATAAAGATGCGGCTGCAAGAGCGGTGATAAAATAATGGATAGATATAAAGTAATAGAAGTAAAAGAGAGCGTTTTCGCCAATAACGACGCTGATGCCGACAGGCTGCGGGGGCAGTTAAAAGAGGAAAAGACGTTCCTGATGAATCTGATGTCGTCTCCCGGAGCAGGCAAGACCACGCTGCTGAAAGCGACGGTGGAAAGGCTGAAACAGGAGATGTCCATCGGAATCATGGAGGCCGACATCGACTCCGATGTGGATGCCGCCGCAATGACCGAGGCAGGCGTGCGTTCCATACAGCTCCATACGGGCGGCATGTGTCATCTCGATGCCGATATGACGCGTCAGGGTCTGGAGGAGTTTGGATGCGGCGACCTGGACCTGGTGGTATTGGAAAACGTGGGTAACCTTGTGTGCCCGGCTGAATTCGATACGGGAGCGGTGAAGAACGTCATGATACTGTCGGTACCCGAAGGGCATGACAAACCGCTGAAATATCCGCTGATATTTCAGGTGTGCGATGTGCTGCTAATCAGCAAGACCGATGTGATGCCGTACTTCGACTTCGATCTTGAGAAGGTCATCGAATACGCACATATGAGAAATCCGAAACTTGAGATATTCCCTGTTTCGGCAAAGACGGGAGAGGGCATCGACAAGTGGTGTGACTGGCTGCGAAGGGAAGTAGCGCAGTGGAAAGAGGAACGGTAGATACTGTCCCCTGAAGCCATGGGTGGAGAGCTTGTAACGGTAATGGATCGCTTTTCCCGAAGTAAATTTACCGAGGATACTTAGAAAAATGTGTGTTTTAGCGCCTGATTTTGCCGAAAAATGTGTATAAACATCATCGAAAAACCCGGAAAAATGTGATATACTATTTTTGGACACGCAGAGGGGAGTGATTTACTTGAAACGAAATGCGATTCAGGATTTGATAAAATGGAAATCCGATGTGGAACGCAAACCGATGGTGATACGCGGCGCACGACAGGTCGGTAAAACCTGGCTCATGAAGGAGTTCGGTCAAAATTATTATGAGAGCTATGTCTACTTCAACTTTGATGAAGAAGAGGAACTGAACTCCATCTTTGAGGCAAATAAAAATCCTCATCGTATCATTGAACTGCTGTCTATGATCGCCGGTGAGAAGATTTTACCGGAAGAGACGCTTGTCATATTCGACGAGATCCAGGAATGTCCTGAGGCGCTTAACACGCTGAAGTATTTTAAGGAGAAAGCAAGCAACTATCATATAATCGCCGCAGGGAGCCTGCTGGGGACGCTGCTTGCAAAGCCGAAGTCATATCCGGTTGGGATGGTGAATCTTCTTGACCTATATCCGCTGACTTTTGATGAGTTCCTTGATGCTGTCGATCCGGCACTATATGCTTTCTATGGGAGCATTCGGAAGGATCATAAGATTGAAGAAATCTTTCATAAACGTCTGCTGGAGGCCTACGATAACTACCTGATCATCGGGGGCATGCCTGAATGTGTTTCCTCTTGGGTAAAGTACAAGGATCCGGTAAAAATATCTCAGATCCAGCGTGAACTGATCGAGGTATATGAAAATGATTTTTCAAAGCACAACGG
>JAETSS010000184.1 GCA_021769545.1 Eubacterium sp. | reverse complement strand
TCGCAAAGTACAGCACCGACGCCGCTGTCGACTGGGCGTTTGCGGAGCTGAACGACTACTGGAGAGACCTGCTTGGCCGCTATGTCGTTGAGTCCTCCAACGAGAAGGTCAACCGCATGGTCAACATCTGGAACCAGTATCAGTGCATGGTGACGTTCAACATGAGCCGTTCTGCCTCCTACTATGAATCCGGCATCGGGCGCGGTATGGGTTTTCGGGATTCCTGCCAGGATCTGCTCGGTTTCGTGCATCTGATCCCCGACCGCGCACGCGAGCGCATCATCGACATCGCCTCGACACAGTTCTCGGACGGAAGCGCTTACCATCAGTACCAGCCGCTCACCAAGAAGGGCAACTCCGACATCGGAAGCGGCTTCAACGACGATCCACTGTGGCTGATCGCAGGCACGAGCGCCTATGTCCGCGAGACGGGCGACCTGTCGATCTTACAGGAAATGGTGCCCTACGACAATGACATGAGTGCTGCCACCACCCTGATGGAACACTTAAAGCGCTCGTTTGACTATATCGTGAACCACAAGGGACCGCACAAGCTGCCGCTCATCGGGCGCGCCGACTGGAATGACTGCCTGAACCTCAACTGCTTCTCCGAGCACCCGGGCGAATCCTTCCAGACCTTTGGTCCGAGTGAGGGACCTGTCGCAGAATCCGTATTTATCGCCGGAATGTTTGTCAAGTACGGCGAGGAGTACGCACAGCTTGCGGAGCTGCTCGGCGACGATGCCGAGGCAAAACGCGCGCGGGACGAGGTCGCAGTCATGTACGACGCCGTCCTTAAGGACGGCTGGGACGGGGAATGGTTCGTGCGGGCTTACGACGCATACAGCCACAAGGTCGGCTCCAAAGAGTGCGAGGAGGGACAGATCTACATCGAACCGCAGGGCTTCTGCGTGCTTGCCGGCATCGGCGTGAAGGAAGGACTGGCGGAGAAAGCGCTGAACTCCGTAAAAGAAAAGCTTGACACCAAGTACGGCGTGATGATATTACAGCCCGCCTACACCAAGTACCATGTCGAGCTCGGTGAGATCTCCTCCTATCCGCCCGGATACAAGGAAAATGCCGGTATCTTCTGCCACAACAACCCGTGGGTTTCCATCGCGGAGACCGTCATCGGACGCGGCGACAGGGCATTTGAGATCTATCAGAAGACGTGTCCGGCGTATGTGGAGGAGATCAGCGAGATCCACCGGACAGAACCTTATGTATACTCGCAGATGGTCGCAGGTCGCGATGCGAAGTATCACGGCGAGGCGAAGAATAGCTGGCTCACCGGCACTGCCGCCTGGACATTCACGAACATCTCGCAGTATATCCTCGGCGTATACCCGACACACAAGGGACTCCGCGTCGATCCATGCGTACCGACAGGATTCGGGGATTTCAAGCTCACCCGGCGTTTCCGCGATGTGGTGTACCACATCACTGTCCGGAATCCGGAAAACGTCCAGAAGGGCGTCGCTTCCATGACTGTCGACGGCATGAAGACAGACGGCTGCGTGATCCCGTTTGAGGCCGGGAAGTCTGATGTGAATGTGGAGATCGTTATGGGATAGACCGCGTATAGCGTCAGATAAATCAAACAGGGAACTGCGCTACTGATGCAGTTCCCTGTGTTTTATCGAAAGCAATCATTGCTGATATAGGCGTCCTTATTTTCAGTGGATACATAATTCCAAAAAACAGTAGATCAACCGCCCTGATCAGCCATCAATAACGCCAATATATGTGCAGCCTGTGCGAACTCACCGTTTTTGACCTTTTCTTCAAATTCATCTCTGGAATACAGATATACATTCAGAAATTCATCCTCATCCAAATCCTGCTGGCTGTTGATCTTATGACAGTTTTTTGCCACAAAGATACTCATGTAGTTATCTGACAGCGTAGCATAGGAAGGAACCGTTAACAGGTGTCTCCAATCGTCATTGCCATAGCCGGTCTCCTCCAGAAGTTCCCGTTTGGCAGCGGACAGGGTGTCTTCCAAAACACCGTCGATACACTCGATGCATCCGGCACAGAATTCAGTAGTTACCTGCCGGATCCCCTGTCTGAACTGCCTGACACAGACATAGCGGTCATCCTCAGTCATCGCAACAATGATGGCAAAGCTTCATCTCCATCTTCGTAAATCATACAGTCCGCCGACAGCGGATACCTTGATCTCCTTATTATCCCCGGTCAGAAGCGCCCGCGCTGATATCGGTGTACATGTCGAGCAGTCCGACAGTCTCTGTGGCTGGTCTGCCGTAGCTGTGGCAGCATTTGTGCGACACGGATTTTTCTTCCCTGGCTTCCTCGTCGAAAACAACGCTCATTCGCATAGCACCCTGCGCCAGCTCGCTGTCGAGATGCTTTAGCACCTCATCGATCATATGGTTGTCACTATTCATATAAATCCCCTCTCTTTCCATTGCCTGGAAAATCTTGACATAGCCCACTATGCCTGCGATTTTCTTCTTTGCAGATGAACATTTATACGGCGTACTTGTCATAAATAATTCCTTAATCTGCTAAATAATTCTTCGGTTAATGCTGCCGCAGAAGCAATAATAACTCAGGATAAGCGTCACTATGATCCCTGATCAGCCACCTCTTAAAAGCGGCAAACGGAGCGCTATCACTTAACTGCTGTTTAATACAACACCTAAGATCCTCCTTCTCTTCGTCCTCTGCCTCCCGATACTCGCGTACATATTCTTTAAACTCTGAAAGCTCCTGCCTCAATATCTTTCTCAATATTTTTGCCTCCATTTTCTTCTGCGGTGTTGATCCATAATAAACTTCCCGAAGTAATTTGATTGTATTTACAGTTTTCTCATCAGAATCAAGCATGTCAAATACCAGTTCTTCATCTGTTCCAAAATACCCCTTTTTCCGAAATGCAATCAGTTCCTCGACGTTCACTTTTGTACAGTCAATAATTGGCTCATAGCGGCCAAGTTTTGTATTGTTACAATGCGCACAGGACAAAAAAAGATTATTCCAGTCATACTTTAAATCATCATTTCCACGATGCGCGCTGAGATGTTCTATCTGATACGATGTAATCTTTTTATTTTCACAGATATAGCACTTTCCATGAAACATTTCCCTTAGTGCCGCATTGACTGCCTCCATATTATACGAACCGCCTTTTGCTTTTGCCTTCTGTAAGGACTCTACCGCTTTCTGCGCCTTCTCTGTCATCTTCCGCTCTATTT
>JAETSS010000183.1 GCA_021769545.1 Eubacterium sp. | reverse complement strand
CGACGCAGGTATCATCATCCATACGACGTTTATATGCAGAAAAAAGCAGAGAAGTCCGCAGAAAACGCAGATGGCCGCAAGTACGGGCAGCATCAGGGCAACAAGCCTTCCCGGGTGCATCCTCAGATGCGCTTTCATAGGCAGGTATGCCAGCAGCGCCGCCGGAAATATTACGGAAAGCTCCGCCATGGGACGCAGTATATCCATCATCACATGTCACCTCCCCGGAAAAGAAAATCACCGAAGGCAGTGCGGGCGGCTTTGGAGAAGCTGCGGCTGACAGGTATCTTTTCACCGCTTTTGAGGATGAATACATTGCCGTCGAAATCATCCGCATGCTCCATGTTTACCACCGTGCCTCTGTTGCACAGGAAGAAACGTTCGTCACCGAGCTTTTCGCAGAATTCACGAAAGGTCTGCCTTGTGATGACGACCCGTCCCTCCGTCGTGTGTATGTGTATCTGATGCTGGAAATGCTCAGCGTATGATATATCGTGAAGATGGATCCTGACTACGCCGCCGGCAGTGCGGATCTCCGTATATTTTTCGGCAGCAGGCCGACGCTCCGATATCTCATCGAAAAGTGAAGCCAGCTCGTTGTCCGTATAAGGCTTGACGAGATAATGCAGGGCTCTGACACGGAACCCCTCCAGCGCATGATCGGCAGAGGTTGTGGTGAATATCAGCAGGCATTTTCCATCGAGAGCGCGCAGTCTTTTCGCCGTCTCCATCCCGTCGATCCCATCCATGTATATGTCGAGAAATACGCAAGTAAAAGGCTCGCCCTCTGCAGCCGCGAGAAAGCTTTCCCCGTTTTCGAACTCAAATATCTCAGCATCGAGGCGCAGACGGCTGAGCTGGGTCAGGATCCCCGATCTTAAATTTTTTCGTTCCTCAGCGATATCATCGACGATGGCAATGCGCATAACGTATCCCCCTTTTCTGATTCTTTAAAATACATTTTAACATATGATTTAGGGTTTTTACAGTAGCGGATATTTTCGTTGAAGTGGATTGTTTATGGATAATTCCAAGGATTCTTTATGGAAAGGCGCACCGTTTTGGAATGCGGGCGCTTATGGACTAGTCTAAGGCTGTCAATTCCAAAGACCCCGGCTCATACAGCACTGTTTTTTGGAATAAATCACATGTCGAAGCATTTTGTCCCCGTTTATTCCAAAGGATAACGAAGCTGGAACCAATATTTTTGGAATACCCTTGCCAAAACAGTCACATAGGGGGTAAAATTCCAAAGGAAGATAGTTTGAAAGCTGATTCTTTTGGAATCTGCTGGATGATATAAATGCAATTCGTGCTATATCGCGGCAATTCGTGACAATCCGTTTTAAATAAGAAAATGAAGCTGTATTATAAAACCAGACTGCCGGATCTTAAGCAGTCCGGGACAGCAGCTTAGGGTTCATAAAAGAATATGGGAGGAAAGAAATGAAGAGGCTTTTTGTAACAGTGCTAATATGTATCATGTGTTTTTGCGATGTGGTGCCTGCCATGGCGGCAAGCGGCGCATTGTATGATAGTGATAGTACGGGGGCATCGGAGAATGCACAGGAACAGACGGATTCATATGATGATACATTGAAAGATACGGCAGACAGCACTTCGGGTGAAACCTTGGATTTCCTTAAGAATAAAAGCGCTGACAGTTCCTCGTCAAAGGCAACAGATGAGCAGAATACTTCAAAGTACGGGATAGCTGCACAGGCGGGAAACGACAGTCCTGCAGTGATAAGCTCCAATGACGACGGCATAGTACAAAAGAACCTGCCGGAGGGCGAGCTGCTCTTTATAACATTGGCGGAGGATCATAATTACAGGTGGAACGTCAATGACAGCGCCGAGAAGAACAGCGTCGTGCATCTCGACGATTCATCGGGTAAAAACTGCAATTTCAGGCTCAAGCATGTCGGAGAAGAATGGTATGGCATCAAGCATATCAAGGATAACGGAGTCGACAGGTATGCCGATATAGAGGACAAGAGTAAGGATAAAGGTAAAAAACTCCATCTTTGGGAGGATTCCGACGATGAGGTGTCGGGAAACGATCACCGACAGTTTGCCTTTTATTACGTGGGGTTAGACGATAAAGGCAATGAGCAGTTTTATATCAAGAACAGAAAGAGCGGTCTGTGGATGGGTTATGAGGACACAGATAAAAACGGCAAACCCAGCTATGGAGACAAGATCATACAGACGGACAGCAGCAACAGAAAGCTCTGGATCGTAACGCCGGAGACCGTTCCCATGGTCGGTGGGGAAATGAAAAATCCGGCAACGGGAAGCGATGCCCATGTCTACTGTGAGATGTTCAAAAAGGGTACTATAGATGCCATCAACAGAAACAACGATGCAGCCGTTAACAGCACGGAGCTTCACTTTTACGAGATGGGGACCAGCAGTAAGTGGAAGCTGGAATACATCGATAAATATGCAGCTTATGAGATCCATGCCGTTACCGATGGAGAAGCGGACCGCCACAATAAAGTATGGGATGTGGACGGAGAGAGCGGCAGCGATAATGCATGGATATGGCTGTGGAGCGATCAGAGCAAGGACAAAAATGAGAATACCAGTCAGCTCTGGCGATTCATCAAACAGAACGACGGCAGCTATAAGATCATGAACGTCAGAAGCGGTAAGTACGTTAACTGCACCGACAGCGGCGTGCTGCTGCAGAAATCATCGGGAACGGATATAGAGCTGGATATTATCTCGGGAAGCACTCCCAATATCAATTTCGATTATTCACAGGACTGGATGAGTGTGGTTCCCGACGAGGCGCTTCTTTCATCGGTGAATATTCCGGGCAGCCATGATACGGGAACGGCGGCTATTATTCAGGACGCCGTGCCTACCATTTCCCTGACCTCGTGTCAGAAATACTATTACGGAGAGCAGCTCAATGTAGGTGTCCGCAGCTTCGATGTCCGCTGCAATGCCACCAAGAACAATGCGAAACCCGGTGATGTAAATATCATACACGGAAGCGAGCTGTGGCAGTGCTATGACCGCGACGGCAGCAAGCTGACTCTGGAGGATATCCTGGATGACAGCGTGCGCTTTCTGAAGGATGATAAGCATAAGACGGAAGCGCTGGTTATCATGCTCAAGCCCGATGCAGGCAGCACGGAAGGACTGGCCAGAGCGGTAGGCGATTTCATCAAGAATAACGGAGATTACGTATATAAAGGAGGTGGCATACCATCCATGGGCGAGGCCCGG
>JAETSS010000182.1 GCA_021769545.1 Eubacterium sp. | reverse complement strand
GAAACATAGCTCTCAGGAACATAGACTACGTCCAGATACACCCTACTACACTGTTTTCAAAAAATCACGACAGAAGATTTCTGATCTCGGAATCAGTACGCGGTGAAGGTGCCCATCTGTACGATAAAAACGGAGAACGTTTCGTCAACGAGCTCCTGCCGAGAGACGTGGTCTCAAAGGCCATATTCAGGCAGATGAAAAAGGACGGCACCGAACATGTATGGCTGTCATTTCTGCCGATAAAGGACATAGATGTAAAGGAACGTTTTCCCAACATCTACAGCAAATGTCTTGAAGAAGGCTACGATATCACAAAGGAATGGATACCTGTGGTACCGGCCCAGCATTACTTCATGGGAGGCGTGGACGTGGACTTGAACAGTCATACCTCCATGTCACATCTGTATGCTTCCGGAGAAACATGCTGCAACGGCGTTCACGGAGCCAACAGGCTGGCCAGCAATTCGCTTCTCGAAAGTCTCGTTTTTGCAAAGAGCGCTGCAGGTCATATGACGCAGCTCCGCGAAAATCAAGGCAGTGATATGCACAGATTCGAAGAGAACGAAAAGCTTTCCCTGGAAGAGCTTGCAGAGATATACGATCTTACGCTTCGTGAATATGAGGATACCGACAGCTATATCGAAAACAACAAGGATATCGTACGCGAAGCAATAGAACATGAGAAAAGGAGTCTTTCCGATGAATGATATAACTAAAAAAATCAATGTCGATGATCTGATATTAATGGCGCTCAAGGAGGATATCTCCTCCGAGGATGTATCCACCAACGCCGTTATGCGTACGGACCGCAGGGGAACTGCACAGCTTCTCTGTAAGGAGGACGGGGTCATCGCAGGTCTCGATGTATTCAAAAGAGTATTCGAACTTCTTGACAGCGATATCGATATCGAGTTCGAAGCCTGTGATGGTGACAGAGTGACATCCGGACAGCTGATAGCCACAGTTACCGGAGATGTAAAGGCGATATTGTCGGGAGAGCGGACTGCTCTCAATTTCCTTCAAAGGATGAGCGGCATCGCCACATATACCAGATCCATGGCCGATATTCTCGAAGGCAGCGGCACCAAGCTCCTCGATACGAGAAAGACGACTCCCAACATGAGAATATTCGAAAAATACGCCGTAAAGGTGGGCGGCGGATACAATCACCGCTACAATCTGTCCGACGGCGTAATGCTCAAGGATAATCATATAGGGGCTGCGGGAGGCGTTGCCAATGCAGTGAAAATGGCAAAGGAATACGCTCCCTTCGTAAGAAAGATAGAGGTAGAGGTAGAAGATCTGGATATGCTTAAGGAAGCTCTGGACGCAGGCGCAGATATAATAATGCTGGATAATATGTCAGACGAGGATATGAGAACGGCCGTCTCCATGGTGAAGGGCCGTGCCGAAACAGAATGCTCCGGCAACGTCACAAAAGAAAATCTCAAGCGTCTGGTGGATATCGGCGTCGACTACATCTCAAGCGGTGCACTCACCCACTCGTCTCCGATACTTGACCTTTCTCTCAAGAATCTGACACTTATATAGAGCTTAAATATACGTTGATAAATAAAAAAAAAGCTGCCGCACTATGCAATATGCTGAAATGCGACAGTTCTTTTGATTTTCCATAAAATTATTTTCTGTAAACCAGCTTTATGCTCCCAAGAGCCTTCTGACGATGGATATATCCGACTCGTAATACTCGTATTTGCCGTTGATCTTCTGGTAATCCTCCTCGCCCTTTCCGGTTATTATGATGATATCGCCTTTTTTAGCCTGATGGATGGCCTTCTCTATGGCATCCGTCCTGTCCTCTATGATGACATATGGCTTCTTGTACTCATCGATATACTTGGCTATATCGCGGCATATATCCCTTGGGTCCTCAAACTGCGGATCCTCTGCAGTCAGATAGATCTTGTCCGCATACTGGCCGCATAAGGTGCCTATGTCCTTTCTCCTTATCTGCGTCCTGGAGCCGCCGCTTCCGCATACTACCGTCAGCGTAGTGTCAGGATAGTCCGTCCTGAGGGACTTGAACAGCTCCGCAAAGCTCAGCTTATTATGTGCATAGTCCACGATGACCGTTATCCTCTGATCGTTGAAGACGTTCATCCTGCCCGGTATATTGATCTTCTTTACGGCCTCACTCATGACGTCGTAAGGCACACCGTATGCCTTTGCGGCAACGATGGCGCATACTGCATTTTTCACATTGAAGCGCCCTTCCATATCGATGCTGTATCTCTCAGCTTCGCCGTTTTTATCCACCAGATCAAAGGAAAATCCGACGTTTTCCTTCCTGATGTCCTTCACGTAATAGTCGTCGCCTTCTTCTCCTATCACGATAACGTTCTCGGCATGCTTGTCCGCCGTGCTTTTCACTTCATCAAAATCTCTGGTGTCATGCATGATGATGGCTGTTTTGCAGTTTTTCATAAGCTGCAGCTTGCAATCCAGATAATCGCGGTAATCCTCATGCTCCGTAGGACCGATATGATCCTCATCTATATTCATGAAGATACCTACATCATAATGTACGCCGAATACCCTGTTATGCTTGTACGCCTGAGATGACACCTCCATGGTAAGATACTCGATGCCGTTTTCCTTAACGTCACGGAACATCTTATGCAGATCGAGGGATTCGGGAGTCGTAAGATGCGCTTCAGTATTACCGTGTCCCGTATTGACCTCCACCGTGGAAATCAGTGCAGTCTGCGATTTTGCATAAGCGTCCAGTATCTTCTTTATATAGAATACCGTAGTCGTCTTTCCCTTTGTTCCCGTGACCCCTGTCAGCCTGATATCCTTCTGCGGATCATCATAGAAATACGCGGCAACGACGCTCATGGCCTTTCTTATGTCCGTCACTATTATAGCCGGTGCATCGAAGTCATATTCCTTTTCCGACATATAGCAGCTTATACCGTTATCGATAGCCTCTTTCAGGTATTCTTCCTTGAATCGTGCGCCTTTGCAGATAAAAAGATACCCTTCTGCGGCTTCTCCCGAAAAATAAGTCACGTTGTCTACGGAAAGCTCCCGATCTATATTGTGTGTATGCTCCAATAGTTCTTCCTGTTTCAGTATGTCGGTGATTTCACATACACTTTTAGGCTCATATTTCATAAATTACTCCAAATAAAATATTTAACATAATAAATATTCTGCCGTTTAATAAGCCATATTATTTAAGCTCCGGCAGCAATATCAAAAAATCAAAACCGCTTGCCCCTTCATATCC
>JAETSS010000181.1 GCA_021769545.1 Eubacterium sp. | reverse complement strand
ATCCCTTTTTCTGCGATGAAGTTTTCCAGCTTCTCGTTGGACCATCCGTCCACCGTAATATCCTCGATGCCCTGCTCCTTGAGCCAGTTTTCGATAAGCTGATCGGCTCTGAAACGTGCCTTACAGCTCTTGCAGTCGATCAGCGGATCTGCGAAACCGCCTACGTGACCCGAAGCCACCCAAGTCTGTGGGTTCATCAGGATAGCTGCATCAAGTCCCACGTTGTACTTTGATTCCTGTACGAATTTTCTCCACCAGGCTTTTTTGATGTTGTTCTTGAATTCCACACCCAGCGGACCGTAATCCCATGTGTTGGCAAGCCCTCCGTAGATCTCGGAACCAGGATATATGAATCCTCTGTTCTTTGCGAGGGCTGTAAGCTTTTCCATTGTTACTTTTCTGCTCATGTTACCTTTCTTCCTTCTGTTTTTAGTCTTCCTGTTCTGTCTTTTCTTCTGACTTCTCTTCCGTATCTTCTTCCTTATCTGCAGTCTCTTCGTCGACCTTTACCTCGGTCTCTTCATTGCATTCTTCCGTAAAGCACTCGGAGAAGTCGAATTCCTCGTTCTTATCCTTCTTCATCTTCTCCACGGCTTCACCGGCCTTTTCCTTGCCCTTCTGATAAAGCTCTGTGCTCTTCTCCTTTACGCCGTCAACAACGACACTGCTCTTTTCCACGACCGTTCCCATCGCATCGGTCACCGCATCGCTCACGTCTATGATAGTACCGTCATCCTTGATGACCTCTATCGTACACTTGAATCCGAATGCCGCGACCACAGCAACGATAGATGCCAGCGGAGCGATAACGACGCCTACGATACCTGCGTTCACCGGAACGTTGAGCACCAGCTCGCCGTCCCTCTTCACCTGTATCTTGGCAACATTGCCCTTCTTTACAAGCTCCTTGATGCTGGAGAACAGCGCTTCGCCCTTTTTGCCGAAGCCTCTTCCCTTCTGGCCTGCATTTATGGTTTCTTCTATCGCTATTATCGCGTCCACTACGCTACCGTCTGCCTCTTCCAATGCGGCCTTGGCCTCAGCGTATGTCACTCCGGTCCTGTCCTTCACCAGTTCGATCTTCTCTAATGTTATTTCCATGTTCTACCTCCCATTAAAAACCTTTTAAACCCTGCCCTCTGAGCTTTGCATTATCTGCAAAGGGCAGCTATATGAGTTTTTCGCTTTTCAAATCCGACGTATCCAGGTAATATGCCGCATATTCTCTTATTATTTTCTGCAGCAGCCTGCCTGAGTCTTCCTTTAATGCAATATTTTCAAGTTTTTTTAGCGGATTTGCCATAAAATACTTTAATATATCTACTATACCAAATTTAGCGTCATAAATCAATGTATGCTCCTGCAAATTTTCCATTCTTTGCATGCAGTCATCACATATTATGCCGCCTTCCTCGATGCTGAATTTAGCGGCAGGTTTCTTTTCGCCGCACACGGCGCAGCGGTCAAGCTGCGGCATCACGCCGGAATACTTGAATATCTTCGTCTGATACGCCAGCACCAGCGTTCCTATCCCGCGATCTCTCGTTTCCAAAAGATCGAAAAAGTCTATCAGCAGATTGAAGATTCCAGGAGACGGGACTCCCTCCCCGAGCACACGCTCGGTAAATTCCAGCACATATGCTCCGTTCATGTACTTGTCTACGTCCTCTCCGATCTTGTAGTAGCTCTTTAATATATCGGCTCCGTTTATATTGTAGCTGTCTCTGTTTTTGAAAAGCTCATACCTTCCGTATGTAAACGGACGCAGCGCCAGCGAGGTCTTGTTCCTGCCCTTTTCTCCCAGGCTCGTTCCTGCGCTGATCTTGCCGTACTTCTTGGAAAAGAGGAGTATCATGCGTCTGCCGTATGAAGTTTTCACCTGTCTGAGCACGATGCCCTCTGTATCCGTAAGCAATTATCTCACCTAGTCCTTATAGCCGAAATTGGAAAGCGCTATGTCGCTGTCTCTCCAGTTTTCCTTTACTTTTACCCACATTTCAAGAAATACCTTAGTGCCGAGAAGAGCTTCGATCTCTTCTCTGGCGCTCTTTCCGATTCCCTTGAGCTTTCTTCCGCCCTTGCCTATTATCATGCCCTTATGGGATTTTTTCTCGCAGTATATCACTGCGCTGATCCTGGTGATCTCACGTTCTTCCTTGTATCTTTCGATCTCGACGGCGACTCCGTGAGGCACTTCATCCTGCAGATAAAGCAATATCTTCTCACGGATTATCTCGCTTACGATAAACCGCTCCGGATGTTCGGTGACCATATCATCAGGGAAGAACATCGGGCCCTCTTCCATGAATTCGGCTGCGGACTTTATCACGTCCTGCACGTTTTTCCCTTCCTTGGCGGATACGCCTATGATATCCTCGAATATCCCCAGCTCGTCGTATTCCTTGTATATCTCCTCGAAAACATCCGGCTCCAGCTTGTCTATCTTGTTTATCACCAGTATCTTAGGTGTCGTTATATCGTCGAGAAGATCGACGATGTATTTATCTCCCGGTCCGGCCGACAGCTTATCATCGACGATGAATATGATGGCCTCCACCTCATTGAAGGTGCCTATGGCCGCATCCGTCATATATGAGCCCAGCTTTGTTCTCGGTCTGTGTATCCCCGGTGTATCTATGAACACCATCTGCATGTCTTCATCTGCGGCATCCTCCGCATAATGAGTATATATGCCTCTTATGGCGTTTCTTGTGGTTTGAGGTTTATCCGTCGTTATGGCGATCTTCTCGCCTAAGATAGCATTGAGCAGTGTGGATTTCCCCACATTCGGTCTGCCTATGATGCTTACGAAACCTGTTTTCATATCGTCCTCCTAATCATTCTTCGGACTTGAGCCCAAAGCCCAGCGGCAGCAGCTCGCTGAGACTTCTGAAATGCAGCTCGTCTCTCGACTTGCCTGTTATCACATAGATCTCCGGTGAGAATTCGTACATGAACTGCCTGCATATGCCGCACGGAACAGCCTCGGTAGGTTCCTCCTCCATAGGCGCCGCTACGGCTATGGCAACGAATTCACGTTCTCCCTCGGAGATGGCCTTTGCAAAGGCTGTACGCTCCGCGCATATGGTAGCGCCGTACGAAGAGTTCTCTATGTTTACTCCCGTATAGATCTTGCCGCTGACTGCAAGAAGCGCCGCTCCCACCTTAAAATTCGAAAAAGGCGCGTATGCATTTTGCGCGGCCGTTCCTGCCATATCGTAAAGCGCCTTGATCGTCTCCAGCATGGCTTTTTCATTAAGCATATCGT
>JAETSS010000180.1 GCA_021769545.1 Eubacterium sp. | reverse complement strand
CTTTAATGAAAAATACACGTGACCCGAGCCGTGAAACTTGAGATTGGATATCTCTCCCACGACGGAAACGTTTCCCAATATGGGATCCGTCTGCAGTATCCTCTTGATGTAGCTGTTGAGTTGTGAAACCTTCACCGGCTTTATTGCCATAAGCGTTTGCCTCCCAGTATCGCCGTGCCGACGGCGTTGTCCTGTGCCAGACCTCTGTCGTCGAATTCGGCATGTATATCAAGCTCCGCAAGGGAAGCTCTTATTTTCTCTCTCATGAACATGCTGGACGTAACACCTCCAGCCATCAGTACTTTTGTTATACCCGTCTTTTCCGCACCCTGCGCCACCATGGATATCATGGCGTCGGCAAGCCTTTCAAACAGCTCGCGCACCTGCATCCCGCGGCTTTGGGTATTCGGGCCTTCAAGGACTCTCTTCATCTGGGTATCTATTCCCGAAAGGTTAAGCCATGCATCCCTGACCTTTACCGGGGTCAGCAGCCTTGAAGCGGTATCTGAAGCGGCTGCAAGCCTGTCCATCTCTTCACCCGCCGGAAAGCTCATTCCCAGAGCCACTCCCGCGCGGTCTATCACCTGACCGAAGGCGATGTCCTTCGAACCGCCCACGATCTCGATATCATACCCGCATTCCCTGGACTTTACATGAAGCAGCTCGCTGGTCCCTCCCGAAAAGTGGCATGCCAGTATCTCATCGTCCTCTCTGCAGTCCGAAAACGCTTTTATTGCTTCTATGTGCCCCTCCTGATGTGAGAATGCAAAGGCCGGTATGTCCAGCGCCGCCGCCAGCGTCCTGGCATAGCCTTCGCCTGCAAGGAAAACAGGCATATACGAGCCTTCCGCAGGTCTCGGCCTTGATGAATACGAAACGGCCGCAAATTCGTACGGACCGCTTTCCGTAAGCTGCTCCATAAGCACCGGCAGATTTCTGATATGCTGAAAAAGGGCGTCGGATTGTCTCAGTCCCCTTTCGCCCTGTTTTACCTTCAAAAAATCACGCAAATCGCAGATCACGTTTTGCTGCTGGTCCGTTACGGCAAGTGATGTTTTGTAATTGCTCGTATCTATCCCCAGTACGTATTTACTTTTCATCTGAATTTACTATTGCTCCCAAAACACCGTGTATGAATCTGGATGACTGCTCCGTGCTGAACTTCTTGGCGAGATTTATCGCTTCGTTTATAGTCACTGCAACGGGAACATCATCCAAAAAGCTAATTTCTCCCAGTGCAAGACGCATGATGGCAAGATCCACCTTTGGCATCCTGCCGGTTTTCCATGATTTGCTGCTCTGATTTATCTTATCATCTATCTGCTGAAGGTTATCAACGATCCCGGTAAGCAGCTTCATGCCGCGTTCCTTGTGATTTCCCGCTAGGCTCTGCTGTGTCAGCTTCTTTACCGTATCGTTATCCATGGTCTTGGATGCATCCATCTCGTACAATACCTGCATCAGTATCTCCCTGGCTTCATTTCTCGTCATTTACTTCTTATCCTCCGATGGTATTTCAACACCCTGTACGTGTATGTTTACTGCTTTGACCTTAAGCTCCGTCATGGACTGGACTTCCTTCTTGACATTTTCCTGGATCTCCCATGCCACAGCCGGGATCCTGGTATGATATTTGACGATTATATGCACGTCTATCTCAACGCCATCCTCCGTCTGGCTTACCTTCGTGCCCTTTGCAAGAAGCTCCTTTCCCAGAAAATTCTTGGAAATGGCATTGGATATGCCTCCGTCCATACTGGCGACGCCTTCCGTCTTAAGCGTGGCATTTACAGCACAAACGGCGATGACCTCATCCGGAATTTTAATATTGTTTTCGCCATGTTCTCGATTTGTGCTCATAAACTCACCTCAGGGACTATTATACCAAATCCCGACATAAAATACAATCTCTCCGGTGATGTATACAGAGTTAGCGACAGTATCCGATGATCAGGCTCCAAAGATTTCTTTGGAAAAGGGGCACCGTTTTGGAATGCGAACGCTTATGGACTAGCCTAGGGTCGTTGTTTCCAAAGGAAGCGGGTAAAAGAACATCATTTTTTGGAAAAAAGGACCTTTACAAAGATTTTTTATCCGCATATTCCAAAAATCACAGGGCAAAACCCGCAAGCCTTTGGAATTTGCCTGTGAAAGACCTTACGTTAGGGGTGAACTTCCAAAAAAATATAGCTTGGGAATGAATTTTTTTGGAATCAGATCACTAATACATCCCTGTATTTCCCTCATGCTCCCTCCGGAAAGCTTACGCATATCCGCAGTCTGCCTTTTTCGTATGACGCGCTGATGGTGCCATTCATCTGCTCCACAAGAGTCCGGGTGATGGCAAGTCCCAGCCCCGTGGATTTTTTAGCGGTGTTTACCGTATAGAAACGATCGAAGAGCTTATTGACCCGGACCTCGTCCAGATCGAATGCTGTATTCTCGAAGGTGACCTCTCCCGAATCGCCCAGGGTTATGCAAAGATTGCCGTCGCTGTATTTTACGGCGTTGTTTATAAGATTGGAAAATACCCTCGATAACGAAGATGTATCCAGGGTACGTATGATCTTCTTTTCGGTTATGCGTATATCCGGTGATATGCCCGCCTCGCAAAGCACCGCGTACAGCGCCGCTATGCTTTCCTCCAGAACGTCGTTTACGACTGTCTTCTCCACGTGTCCGTCTTCTTCCTTTGACAGCACCATGGAATATCTGAACAGCTCATCCGTAAGGGCTGTCATCTCCTGCGTGCGTCCCCGGATTATATCTATGTAGCGTCTGACATTCTCCGTGTTTTCTTCCTTTTCCATCAGCTGCAGATATCCCGATATGGCGGTCAGCGGAGTACGCAGGTCGTGTGAGATACCCGTTACGGCATTTTTCAGCTCCGCATCTCCCTGCCGGAAACGCCGCCGCTCCGTCCGCAGCACCTTAAGCTGTCTGTTTACGGAGACTGCCAGCTCTCTGAGTATCCCGTCACCTGAGGATATGTCTATTACGGTATTGGTATCGGCTGCAAGACGATCCTCGAATCCTTTGCGTATTTCATCTGCCGATTTTCTGAATATATGAATCTTTAACAGCAATATCACGACTATGACTGAAAGGATCATTATCACAGCCAGTAACCAATATACCATATCCTTCTCCTTGCCTTGAGTTATTTGATATTTTTTCTTCGGAATATCCATATTCCACAGCCTGTTGTCACTATTATAATGGCTCCGGAATAAAGGGGCAGCCTCGCAGGAGGGCTAATTTCGATGGAAGCGATCTGG
>JAETSS010000179.1 GCA_021769545.1 Eubacterium sp. | reverse complement strand
AAAGCACCAACAGGTGTCTGTATGATAAACACACGCTGGAGATAAACGGCGAGAAGGTGCCATATAAATATGAAGGAACTATAGGGGCAAAGACCGGCTCCACAGGGACTGCAGGAGAATGCTTCTGCGGCGTTGCGGACAGAAATGGTACCACGCTGATCGCCATAACATTGAACTCGTCCACTCCCGAGTCGCGGTTTGCAGACGTGATACAGCTGTGGGATTACGGTTTTTCAAAATACAGGACATACACCGTGGCGGGATCCGGCAAAGCGCTGGAGCAGATACGTGTGAAGCGTGGTGCCAAGGCGGATATATCTGCAGGGATCGCCGATGATATGGTAGTGACCCTAAATAAAAAGGATGACAGCGAGATAACCACGGAAATAAATCTGGATGAAGAAAAGCCTATGGCTCCTATAGACAGAGGAGATGTGCTTGGCGAGATCGTCGCATATAAGGATGGGAAAGCCATATGCGGCGCGGAGCTCATAGCTATGGAAAGTGTGGAAAAGGGCGGGCTGCTGTCGTATATAGGCATTGCAGATGAATATGTCCCGCACTTTATAGTGACAGTCGTCCTGGTTTTACTGATACTGATAATATTGAGGATATTGTATGTGCAGAACAGACGAAGGAAACGCAGGCGCAGACGCAATCAGAGAAACAGGAATATGAGACGGCGGGAAATGGAGCACCGAAGGAATCCATTCGATAACTAGATGACAGACGCATAAGATTTTGATATGTTTGATATTCAGGAAAATCTAAAAAATCTCCCCGACAAGCCGGGAGTATATATGCACAAGGATAAGCTGGGCAATATCATATATGTAGGAAAAGCCATATCCTTGAAAAACAGGGTACGCCAGTACTTCCAGTCCACCAGGAACATGGCTCCGAAGGTCAGGAGCATGGTGGGCCAGATCGCGGAATTCGAGTACATCACCGTAGGCAGTGAGATGGAGGCCCTGATTTTAGAATGCAATCTGATAAAGAAGCACAGGCCTAAATACAATGTGCTCTTAAGAGACGACAAGACATATCCCTATATCAAGATAACCAATGAAGAATATCCGCGCATAATCAAGACAAGGATAATAAAAAAGGACGGAGGCAGGTATTTCGGACCATACAGCGATGCGGGAGCCGTCAATAAGATCGTGGATCTGCTCAACGACAGCTTTACGCTGAAAAGATGCTCTGCAGTGGCCTTTCCAAAGGGATTCAGACCATGCCTCAATTACCATATCAACAGATGCAAAGGCGTGTGTACGGGAGTCGTCGACAAGGATGAATATGCCGAAAACGTAGAAGGCGCGCGGGAATTCCTCAACGGCAAAAACAAGAAGATCATCGCAAGGTTAAAATCGCTGATGCAGGAGGCTGCCGAGCGTATGGAATACGAAGACGCCGCCGTATACAGAGACTATATCGAAGCGGCCAAGGCACTTTCAGCTACCCAGAGAGTCGTGATGCAGCATAGCAAGGATATCGATATAGTGATACCGGCAAGGGGCACGGAGGAGGCCCATGTCGTGATCTTCTTCGTGAGAGACGGCAAGCTGGTAGGCAGAGAGGTCTACGAGATGGAGGCCTCCGATATCGACGAAAGCAGAGAGCTGGTCTCGGCATTTATAAAGCAGCATTACAGCAGGCTGCCTAATTTTCCAAAGGAGATACTGCTGACTCAGGTGCCTGATGACAGAGCTTTGCTGGAGGAATATCTTACGGAGCTTGCGGGCCACAATGTGAAGCTTTCGAGGCCGCAGAAGGGTGAGAAAAAGGCTCTGGTGGACATGGCCTCAAGGGACGTCATAGAAATGGTGAAGACCATAGACGACAGAGCTGCCAACGCCAGAGAGCGAAGACGAAGTCTCGGCAGAGAGGTCTTCGATATCCTCAAGGAGATGGGTAAAGTCCAGGGAGAATACGACGGAAGGGAATTCCGTGCAGAATCCTACGATATATCCAACACCAACGGCGTGGATACGGTAGGAGCCATGGTGGTATTCAACGGACTCAATGCCGACAAGAAGAGCTACAGGAAATTCAAGATCAGGACCATTTCGGGACAGGATGATTACGGCGCAATGAAAGAGGTACTGTCGAGACGATTCAACAGAGTCTTCCGGGGCGACGAGTCATTTGAGGTCCTTCCCGATATCATATTCATGGACGGCGGAAAGGGTCACGTATCGACGGCCCTTGAGGTGGTGGATGCCACGGGTTTCGACATTCCCGTAGTGGGAATGGTAAAGGATGACAAGCACCGCACCAGAGCGCTGATATACAGAAAAAACGGAAGTGACCAATACGAGGAGATCACGCTGAAAGGAAGGCCTATGCTCTTCAAATATATAGGACGTATGCAGGAGGAGGTCCACAGGTTTGCCATAGAGTATCACAGAAGCCTGAGAAACAAGAGAGCATCAGGTTCGGTCCTGGATGAGATCGAAGGGATCGGTCCAACGCGGCGCGCGGCGCTTCTGGAGCATTTCAAGAGCATCGACGCCATCAGAGAAGCTGATACGGAAGCGCTGGAAGCGGTCGACGGCATGAACTCGAGGGCAGCGGCAAGCGTATGGAAGTATTTTCATCGCCGTAAATGATGGTCAGGACGCTGAAGAGGTCGCAGATTCCAAAGATGCGCGGCTATTTAACTGTTGCTTTTGGAATTTCACCCCCGCGACAATCGATTTCAGAGGTTGATTCCAAAAACGATATGCATTTCCTCAGTGGTTTTTGGAATTTTGCGGCGAAAATCATGATTACAGGACCGATATTCCAAAGAACAGCCCTGTCTGGGCTGTGATCTTTGGAACAGAGCACCCGAGACAAGTCCATAAGCGCCTGCATTCCAAAAATTTGCGCCTTTACATAAGAAATCTTTGGAATGGCAAAAGCCGGACATACCTACCGTCCGGAAGCAAAGGCAGCAAAAAGCCCGCAGGCATAAAAAACTGAATAACAAGCAAACCGAAAAGAGCATCGCATCAACGATTACTTAACGTTGACACGATGCTTTTATATTATTCGTTGAGATTCATATCAGGCGGCAGCTCTCTGAAGAATTTCGTTGAGATGGCCAGGGCTATGAATCCGATGAAGAGCCAGCAGCATCCCAGGATCTTCGACAGGGAATCGAGATTGATCCAGAGTATCGCACATATGATGGCGCCTATGATAGGGCATATGAGATACTTGACGATATCGATACCGCTTCTGTTGTGTCCCTTGATGAAGTAGTGGGCTATTACGGAGATGTTTACCATAACGAAGCCCAGCAGTGCTCCGAAGTTTA
>JAETSS010000178.1 GCA_021769545.1 Eubacterium sp. | reverse complement strand
TGATAGATTTCGAAAAAGAGCGGTTCAGGCTCCTGTGAATATACACAAAAATAAATAAATATACATAAATTTTAATTATATAGTGGAAATAACTCGTACAAAGTGATAAAATAGAACGATAGTTATAACAAAGAAGAAAGGAGACTCGGAATATGGAACAAGGCAGAAAGTTTAAACGAGTGCTGGTAGCCAACAGAGGTGAGATAGCCATCAGAATATTCAGAGCCTGCAAAGAATTAGGGATAAGAAGCGTAGCAATATACTCTGAAGAAGATAAAAATACGTTATTCAGAACAAAGGCAGACGAAGCATATCAGATAGGCAGAGGCAAATCGCCGGTAGACGCATATCTCGCCATCGACGAGATCATCGAGCTTGCAAAGGCAAAGGGCGTGGATGCTATCCATCCGGGATACGGATTCCTGTCGGAAAACGTACAGTTTGCAAGAGCATGCGAGGCGGAAGGCATCGTATTTATCGGACCGGATTACCACATGATGGATAATCTGGGCGATAAGGTAAAATCCAAGATAGTAGCAAACAAGGTAGGTGCGCCTACCATACCGGGAATGACGGAGACCATCCCATCGGAGGAAGTGGCTCTGCAGTTCGCGGAGGAATGCGGATATCCTGTAATGCTCAAGGCAGCAGCAGGCGGCGGCGGCAGAGGAATGAGGATCGTCAGAAGCAGGGAAGAGATGCCTGCTCAGTTCAGAAGCGCCAAGAGCGAAGCCAAGAAAGCATTCGGAATAGACGACATATTCATCGAAAAATATCTGGAGAGACCTAAGCACATAGAGGTGCAGGTACTGGGAGACAACTACGGAAACGTGGTACATCTCTACGAACGTGACTGCTCCATACAGAGAAGACACCAGAAGGTGGTGGAATTCACCCCTGCGCTTTCCATAACGGAAGAACAGAGACAGAGGATATGTGCCGACGCCATCAAGATCGCCAAGGCGGTGGACTACAGGAGCGCCGGAACGGTGGAATTCCTTGTGGACAGAGATGGCAACCATTACTTTATAGAAATGAACCCGAGGATACAGGTAGAACATACCGTTACGGAAATGACGACGGGCGTGGATATCGTCCAGTCTCAGATACTTATAGCGGAAGGCTACAGCCTGGATTCCGATAAGATCAACATCAAGAGTCAGGATGACATCCAGCCGAGAGGCTATGCGATCCAGTGCAGACTTACTACGGAGGACCCTATCAACGGATTCGCACCTGACACGGGCGTCATCACAAAATACACAAGTGCCGGCGGATACGGCATCAGACTCGACGCAGGCAACGCATATGTCAACGCCACCATATCACCGTACTATGACAGCCTCCTTGTAAAGGTGACGTCATGGGCAAGAAGCTTTGAGGACACTATCAACAAGGCTAAGAGAGCCCTCAAGGAAATGAAGGTGACAGGCGTCAAGACCAACAGGACGTTCCTGCTCAACGTACTTAACCATCCTACCTTCAAGGCGGGAAAATGCGATACGGGATTCATTGCAGACAATCCTGAACTGCTCAACATCATGGTACGTGAGGATAAGGAACTCAAGGTACTCAACTTCCTGGGAGAAAAATTCGTAAACGGCAACAGAGGCGTGAAGCCGGAGTTTGACGTACCTGTTTTCCCTAGGATCAAACAGGAAGAGATCAACAAGCTCAGCGGAACTAAGCAGATACTCGACGCTAAGGGACCTGAAGGCGTAGTTGACTGGATAAAGGATCAGAAGAAGCTGCTCATTACGGATACTACCATGAGAGACGCACAGCAGTCGCTGATGGCAACGAGAGTAAGAACAGTGGATATGGAAAAGATAGCTCCCGCTGTGGCTATGTACGGACAGAACCTGTTCTCGCTGGAAATGTGGGGCGGAGCTACCTTCGATACATCATACAGATTCCTTAAGGAATCACCGTGGGAAAGACTTGAAACCCTCAGAGCCAAGATACCTAACGTAATGTTCCAGATGCTCCTTAGAGGAGCCAACGGAGTTGGATATAAGAACTACCCGGATAATGTCATCAGAAGATTCGTCAAGGAAGCGGCAGCTTCGGGAATAGATGTGTTCAGGATATTCGACTCACTCAACTGGATACAGGGTATGGAGGTTGCTCTGGACGAGACACTCAATCAGGGCAAGATCGCCGAGGCATGTATCTGCTACACAGGAGACATACTGGATGAAAGCAGAGAGAAATACAACCTCAATTATTACGTGAGAATGGCCAAGGAGCTTGAAAAGAGAGGAACTCATATCCTGGGTATCAAGGATATGTCGGGACTTCTCAAGCCGATGGCGGCATCCAAGCTGATAAGGGCTCTCAAGGATGAGATATCCATTCCTATCCATCTGCATACTCACGATACGAGCGGCAACGGCGTTGCATCGCTGATGGTGGCTGCAGGTGCGGGAGTCGACATCATAGACGCTGCATTCAACAGCATGTCGGGACTTACCAGCCAGCCTGCTCTCAACTCCATAGTAGCGGCTCTGGAAAGCACCGAAAGAGATACAGGCATCGAGCCTGAAGGCATACAGAAGATATCCGATTACTGGGCAGCCGTAAGACCTGTATACAAGGAGTTCGAATCCGACATGATGACAGGCTCTGCCGAGATATACAAATACGAGATGCCGGGAGGACAGTATTCCAACCTGAAATCACAGGTCGAAAGTTTCGGCCTCGGTCATAAATTCGACGAAGTCAAGGAGATGTACAAGGCAGTCAACGAGATGCTGGGCGATATCGTAAAGGTTACGCCGTCATCAAAGGCAGTAGGCGATATGGCAATATTCATGGTACAGAACGAGCTTACGCCTGAAAACATCTACGAAAAGGCCAAGGACATCGACTTCCCTGATTCCATCGTTTCCTTCTTCGAGGGTATGATGGGACAGCCGGAGGGAGGATTCCCTGAAAAGCTGCAGAAGCTGGTGCTTCACGGCAAGGAGCCTATAACATGCAGACCGGGCGAGCTGCTTCCTGACGAGGATTTCGACGCCATCAAGAAAGAGCTTCGTGAAAAGTTCGGACTCGAAGGAACAGAGAAGGAAGCCCTCAGCTACGCTTTGTATCCTAAGGTATTCGAGGATTACCTCAAGAGCCTTGAAAAGGACGGCAATTTCAGACTCATGGGAAGCGATATATTCTTCCACGGCCTTTCCGAAGGCGAGACATGCGAAGTCAAGATCGCCGAAGGTAAGGAACTGGTAGTGAGACTTTCCAACGCCAGAGACACCGATGAGGAAGGTTTCAGAAACGTCGTATTTGAAGTCAACGGAAACAGAAGTGCAGTCAAGATCAAGGATGAAGC
>JAETSS010000177.1 GCA_021769545.1 Eubacterium sp. | reverse complement strand
CTTATCCAGCCCCACATCATCCCCGAGATCCAGCAGAGTGTCCCTGTATACCGAAAACATCTTGATCTCGTTTGTCTCCTTGTTAATGCTGGCGATGATTATGGCATCGCTTCGCACATCTGTATCATCGGACATATCTCTGGCGTCTATACCCAGTATCGCTATATTCCTGTAATCTCTCAGCTCGGAGTCCACCTGCGGATTGATACCTATCATGTCCGGATCCAGCTCTACACGTCCTACATTGTCCAATGTATTCTTGACTACCGTAAGACCTGCAGCGATGACTCCGCCTATGCCCAGCACCAGTACCAGCACGATGACCAGCGCCACCTTAAGGCGCTTGCCGCTTTTTCTTCTCCTGCCGTTCCTTTTCGGTGCCTTTCTGGCTGCTCCTGTGAGCATATCCTCGTCAGCCTTGTTTCTCCTGCCGGGTCTTGCTATCTGCTCTCTGGCTTCTGCTCTCTCCGCAAGATACCGCTGACGTTCCATCTCGGCCTGCTGTCTCTGCTTTCTCATCTGAGAATTGCCGTATGGAGTGTTGTCTATAGAACTTCCGCTCCTGTAGGGCTCGGAGCTTCTTGTGGAATGCTCCTGCCTTCTGCGATCCGATACGTAATATCCGTTGCTGTCGCGGTTCCTGTTTCTGTTGGCATCGCCCGATGGAAAATATGCACCGTACAATGTATCGTCCTTGACGTAATTGCCTCTGTTGCTTCTGTTTTCTCTGAGTTTCAAATATTCCTGATACGCCTGCTCCTTCGCACGCTGTTCATTATCCTTATGTCTGTTTCCTGATGTGCCGCCGTAATTGTTTCTGTATCTGTCGTCACTCATCCATTCGCTCCTTTCACATCACAGACCATTATACCAATAGAATGCGAGTAAATCAATAAAAGCGGGCTTTTTAGCGGTGAAAGTTCTGTGAAAATATGCATATTATCCTGCCCCGGTTCATATATGTGCCATCATTTCTTCTACATAGCCTTTCAGCTCTCTATGCATTTTTTCTGCCTCAGCCCTGTCGTTTCCCTTAATGCAGTAATAGAACTTTATCTTAGGCTCGGTGCCGGAAGGTCTCACGGCCATCCACGAACCGTTTTCAAACACGTATCTGAGTACATTGGCGGGAGGAAGCCCCTCTATACTATTACTGTAATCCAGCAGCTGTGCTATCTTTCCGACATCGGAAAATGCTTCTTCTCTTTCCGATCTGAAACGCTCCATCAGGGAAGATATCTTCCTTGCCCCGGAAGCGCCCTCGAATACGAAGGAACTCTGATCGTCTATATAATATCCGTGTTTTTTATACAGCTCTTCCAAAGCGCCCGCCAGCGTATATCCACGCTTTTTCCAGTACGCCGCCATCTGGCACACTACCAGTGAAGACGACACGCCGTCCTTATCCCGTATATGGGTCCCCGTCAGATATCCGAAGCTCTCCTCGTATGACATCAGGATCTCGTTTTTTCCGAAGTGGTTCATAGCCTCACCCAGATTCTTGAAGCCCGTATAGGTCCTCACGATGCTGCAGCCATAGCTTTCAGCCACTTTCGGCCCCATGTCCCCTGTAACGATGGAGGTTATCAGCGTTTTCCCGTGGCCGCCTCGCATCCTTCCCAGGAAATCCACGATCAGCGTTCCCGTCTGGTTTCCGGAAAGGTATACTACCTTACCTCCGTCATTTACGCCTACGCCTATCCTGTCGCTGTCCGGGTCCGTTCCTATGATGATATCCGCGTCTTCCTCAAGGGCCAGCTTCTCTGCAATATGGAAAACCGCCGGATCCTCGGGATTCGGCTTTTTCACGGTAGGGAATTCTCCGTTGTAATCGGCCTGCTCCCTGACGAGGGATACATTTTTAAAGCCTGCCCTTTCCAGTGTTTTGAGCACGTAATCCCTTCCTGAGCCGTGCAGCGGCGTATACACGACCTTAAGATCCTCTATAGACTCATGCTCCATCTCGGCTCCGCACTTCATCACCGCATCCAGGAAGCTGTCTACGACCTCCTGGCCTATATAGCTTATCCTTTCGTCATCGGGATCGGATACCTCTATTGCCAGCTTGTCCTGCAGCCTTTCTATGTTTTCCGCGATCTTCGCAGCCGGCTCGTCGCAAAGCTGGCAGCCTGTCTCGTCGTATACCTTGAATCCGTTGTATATCTTCGTATTGTGGCTTGCCGTTATCACTATGCCGCCGTCACATTTCAGCTCTCTTACTGCAAAGGACAGAAGCGGCACAGGTGAATACCTGTCAAACAGCAGCACATCGATACCTGCAGCCGCAAGGACTCTTGCCGCTTCCACGGCCAGCTCGTCGGAATGATGTCTCGTATCGTATGCCACCGCCACCTTGGCACCTTCGCCCAGCAGATCGGCAAGACCTTTCGATGCCATCCTCACGGTGTATTTGTTGAGCCTGTTGGTGCCGAGGCCCATGATGCCTCTCATGCCTGCAGTCCCGAACTCCAGCCTCTTGTAAAAGGCTTCGAATATCTCATCCTCAGACATTGCCTTAAGCTCCTGCTTTTCCTCATCGCTCAAATGAGGACTGTTGATCCATTTCCCGTATTCTTCCTTATGATCCATACTCTTCTCTCCAAACACAAAAAATCTCTGTCCCAGATAATTCAATCCGGTAAATATACACATCCCTGCCAGCATGGCGACATTCTCCTGCAGCCTTACCGTACACGAGCCTGCGAGCCATGATACCAGCGGCTTTGCGATCCCGTACGCAAGAAGATAGCACACGGCGATATTGACCGCGAATCTCAGGCCGCTTCCCAGCGCATCTCCTCTGTGACCAAAGGTGAACCGCTTGTTGAGTACGTAGCTCATGATGCTGCAGATGATATAATTCGTCGCCGACGATACCCAGTAGGAACACCCGAACAAATTATACAGACAGAACATTATCGCCGTTCCGGCAGCGGTATTTACCAAACCGACGGCAATAAAACAACAAAGCTTTCTATCTATTATCTTACTCATATATATTATAATCTACTTCCGTATCACTAAATAACAGATTCTTTATTATATAACGAAACGACCCCGGAAGCAAGATTTTGGCTGCAGAACAAAAAACGCCCACAGCGAGCGTTTATCCGTCCGTCATATCCATCCTGTCTGTCTCGGCCTACACCTCCTCCATCCGTATCACGGAGACTTCGTATGCCGTCTTTGTCACCAGCTTGCCCTCTTCCGTATATTTCCTGTATTCACGGCTCTGGATGCGGCCCTCCACCGCCAGCTTGTCGCCCACCTGCAATGTCCCGCCGTATGCGGCGTTCCTTCCCCATGCTATCGTGGGTATGTAATCCGACTTGTTGTACATCCTGTTTACCGCTATCATCAGATCGCATATCTCTCGTCCCAGCGGAGACGTCCTCCTTATGGGAGCCTTGCATATGAAGCCCTCCA
>JAETSS010000176.1 GCA_021769545.1 Eubacterium sp. | reverse complement strand
GGTCAGCCGATAGACGGCAAGGGTCCGAAAGTCACCAGAGAGTCCAGACCTATAGAGTGCGCCGCACCGGGAGTTTTGCAGAGAAAATCGGTACATCAGCCGCTGCAGACCGGTATAAAGGCGATCGACTCCATGATACCTATCGGAAGAGGACAGAGAGAGCTGATAATCGGAGACAGGCAGACGGGAAAGACCGCTATAGCTGTAGATACCATCATCAACCAGAAGGACGAGGATGTCATCTGCATATACGTAGCTATAGGACAGAAGGCCTCGACGGTAGCACAGCTCGTACAGAATTTGGAAAACAGAGGAGCTATGGGATATACCATAGTAGTATCCGCCACAGCATCGGATGTGGCGCCTTTGCAATATATAGCGCCTTATGCCGGATGCGCCATAGCGGAGCATTTCATGTATCAGGGCAAGGACGTTTTGATCGTTTACGACGATCTTTCGAAGCATGCGGTAGCGTACAGAGCTATGTCGCTGCTGCTGAGAAGACCGCCCGGAAGAGAAGCGTATCCGGGAGACGTATTCTATCTGCATTCAAGACTTCTTGAAAGAGCGGCAAAGCTTTCGGATAAGCTGGGAGGCGGCTCTATCACGGCGCTGCCTATCATAGAGACACAGGCGGGAGACGTATCGGCATATATACCGACAAACGTTATTTCCATCACCGACGGACAGATATTCCTTGAGTCGGAGCTGTTCTTTACGGGACAGAGACCTGCGGTAAACGCGGGTATATCCGTATCGCGAGTAGGAGGAAACGCGCAGATAAAGGCCATGAAGAAGGTAGCCAGCAGCGTCAAGCTGGATCTGGCGCAGTACAGAGAGCTGGCAAGCTTCGCGCAGTTCGGTTCGGATGTCGACGCCGATACCAAGGCGAGACTGGAGCACGGGCAGATCCTCATGGAGATCCTGAAACAGCCTCAGTATCAGCCTGTTGCCGTAGAAAATCAGGTCATGATAATCTATGCGGCGATAAACAGATATCTTGCAGATATAGGACCGGAGAATGTGAGAGAATTCGAAAAGCAGTTCTATGTCTTCATGGAAACTCAGTATCCCGATGTGCCGCGTTCCATCAGAGAGAGCGGAGCTATAGGAGAGGATACGGAGAAGCAGCTCAAGGAAGGAATAGAGCTGTTCAAAAAGGAATTCAAAAAGACCATGGGAATAGGAGACAATATTCAGGTTGAAGCGAACTAGGGAGGTGTGAGAATGTCAGCCAACAATATGCAGGACATAAAACGGCGTATAAAGAGCGTTACCAGTACGGAGCATATAACCAATGCCATGAAGCTGGTATCGGCAGGCAAACTCAGAAAAGCCAAGGCGATTTTTGAAAAGACCAATGAGAACTCACACTATATTACCCATACCATAGGGGAGATCTTCAACAGCAGCTATGAGGATATACCGCAGAAATATCTTGCGGGCAACAGAGAGGTAAAGACTACCTGTTATATCGTGGTTACCAGCGGAAGAGGACTTTGCGGAGGCTTCAACAGCAGCATTCTCAAGGAAGCGCAGAAGGATATAGACGCCGACTGGGAGCCGCCTGTGATATATGCCATCGGGGCGAAGGGAAAGGAATACTTTGAAAAACGAGGCTATGATGTACGGGGCGATTATCTGGCTCCGCCGGAGAACATTTCCTTCCTTGAGACCAGAGAAATAAGCAGGCCTATACTGGAAATGTACGATAAGGGCGAGATAGATGAAGTGGTCCTCATATATACTTCGTTCATAAGCTCTATGGAGCAGGAGGTCAAGAACGTCATCCTGCTGCCTTTCGAAGTGGAGCATGACCCCGAGATCATCAGGAACACGAAGCAGATAGAATACGAGCCGTCCGTGGAAGCGGTGTTCAACTATCTGGTACCGAAGTATGTAGAGATGATGATCCATGCTGCGGTGGTGGAATCTGCCACATGTGAGCATGCCGCCAGAAGGATGGCCATGGAGAATGCGACGGATAATGCCAGAGAAATGCTGGATCAGCTGTCCCTCACTTACAACAGAGCGAGACAGTCTGCTATCACAGATGAAATAATAGAGATCGTTGCCGGTTCGGAGGCACAAAAATAGGAGGCGGAAATGAATAAAGGAATAATACATCAGATCATAGGCCCCGTAATAGATATCAAATTCAATGAGGATGAAATGCCTGAGCTGCTCAATGCAGTGGTGATAAGGCACGGTGATAAGGATATCGTTACCGAAGTCGCCCAGCATATAGGCGACGACGTCGTAAGATGCGTGGCATTATCGTCTACGGATGGACTGAGACGAGGCATGGAAGCATTCGATACGGGAGACCCTATCAAGGTGCCCGTAGGCAAGGAAGTGCTGGGAAGGATGTTCAACGTAATAGGTGAGACGATAGATGAGAAGGGTCCTGTGGAAACGGAGCTGAGAGCGTCTATCCACAGAGCGGCGCCTCCATTTGAGGAGCAGGACACATCGGCGCAGATATTCGAGACGGGCATCAAGGTAATCGATCTTATCGCGCCGTATACGAGAGGCGGTAAGGTAGGCCTGTTCGGCGGAGCCGGAGTAGGAAAGACGGTACTGATACAGGAGCTCATAAGCAATATAGCAAAAGAGCACGGCGGTATCTCCGTATTTGCCGGAGTAGGCGAAAGGACGAGAGAGGGTAACGACCTTTACTACGAAATGATAGAGTCGGGCGTTATCAACAACACCGCTATGGTATTCGGACAGATGAACGAGCCGCCCGGTGCAAGAATGCGAGTTGCGCTTACGGGACTTACCATGGCTGAATATTTCAGAGATCAGGAGCATCAGGATGTACTGCTGTTCATAGACAATATTTTCAGATTCACTCAGGCGGGCTCCGAGGTTTCAGCGCTGCTGGGACGTGTGCCGTCAGCGGTAGGATATCAGCCTACGCTGGCAACGGAAATGGGCGCTTTGCAGGAGAGGATAACATCTACGAAGAAGGGTTCCATCACATCGGTACAGGCCGTATACGTTCCTGCCGATGACCTTACGGACCCTGCGCCTGCGACGACATTCGCCCACCTGGATGCGACTACCGTACTTTCCAGATCCATCACGGAGCTTGGTATATATCCGGCGGTAGATCCACTGGAATCCACATCGAGAATAATGGATCCGCTGATTTTAGGTCAGGAGCATTACGATACGGCGAGAGGCGTGCAGGAGGTACTGCAGAGGTATAAGGATCTGCAGGACATCATCGCGATACTGGGTATGGATGAGCTGTCGGATTCAGATAAGCTTATCGTATCAAGAGCCAGAAAGATACAGAGATTCCTGTCGCAGCCGTTTAGCGTAGCGGCCCAGTTCACGGGCATGGAAGGAAAGTATCTGCCGCTTAAGGAGACCATCAGAGGCTTCAAGGAGATACTTGAAGGAAGACATGATGAGATACCGGAG
>JAETSS010000175.1 GCA_021769545.1 Eubacterium sp. | reverse complement strand
ATCATCAAGAAAATCAGCCCGGAATCGGTCCTGGTAGGCTTCAAGCTTCTCAGTAATGTGCCTCATGAGGAACTGATAGACGTAGGATATCACCTGATGGAAAAGAACGACTGCGACTTCGTGCTGGCCAATGACCTCAAGGAGATCGGCGCGGATTTCCATAAGGGATATCTCATCCATAAGGACAAGACATATGATACAATGGAAACCAATGAAGAGATAGCCGGGATGATAGCGCAGCGGGTGATTGAATGCGCCGGCGAAAGGAGCGGCCGATGAATATACTTTTGGGTGTGACAGGCAGCATAGCGGCATACAAGGCGGCTGATATCACCAGCAGACTGACTAAGCTGGGTCATAATGTGGACGTGGTACTCACCGAGAGCGGCAGCAGGATAATAACTCCGCTGACTTTGCAGACCCTCAGCAAGAACAAGGTCTACATGGATATGTTTGAAGAAATAACGCCAACAGAGGTAAAGCACATATCTCTGGCGAAAAAGGCTGATCTGGTGCTGATCGCACCGGCCACGGCCAACATCATAGGCAAGCTGGCAAACGGTATCGCCGACGATTTTCTGTCCACGGTGGTGATGGCTGCGGCAAACCATACGCCGGTATATATCGCGCCTGCCATGAACACGCAGATGTACGAAAATCCTATCGTTCAGGATAATATAAAGAAGCTGCAGAGCTACGGCTACCGTTTTATAGAGCCGAAGGAATCGCTGCTGGCCTGCGGCGATCTGGGCAGGGGAGCTCTGGCGGATGTAGATGACATAATAGGAATAATCGAAGGGAGCATAAAATAAATGATAAAGTATCAGAGTACAAGAGGAAGCAAAAATATCAAGACAGCAGCACAGGCAGTCATCCAGGGCATAGCCGAGGACAAGGGACTTTACGTGCCTGACAGCATACCGGCACTGCCTAAAAAGATATCCGAGCTGACGGGAAAATCATATAAAGAGATCGCATTTGAGATAATCGGAGCGTTTTTCACCGATTACACGGCAGAAGAGATGCAGGCATGCGTAGACGGCGCATACGACAGCAAATTTGAAGAAAAAGAGATCGTTCCCGTTAAGGAAGCAGGCGGAGCATATTTCCTCGAGCTTTACCACGGAAAGACTGCAGCTTTCAAGGACATGGCCCTTTCCATACTGCCTTACCTGCTTACGACAGCCATGAAGAAGGAAAACGAAGACAAGAAGATATGCATACTGACGGCAACGTCGGGAGATACCGGAAAAGCAGCCCTCGAAGGCTTTGCTGACGTTCCGGGAACAGAGATCATCGTATTCTTCCCTAACCAGGGAGTCAGCCAGGTACAGGAAAGACAGATGATAACACAGGAAGGCGACAACACCCACGTATTCGCCATAGAAGGCAACTTCGACGACGCCCAGACAGGCGTAAAGAAAATATTCAACGACGCTGACTTTGCGGAAAAGCTGGCAGGTCACGGTTGCAAGCTTTCCTCGGCAAATTCCATCAACATCGGACGTCTGGTCCCTCAGGTAGCATACTACGTTTACGGTTACGTGAAGCTGGTGGAAAGAGGCGTGATAGCCGACGGAGACAAGGTGAACATCGTAGTTCCTACGGGGAATTTCGGAAATATACTGGCTGCATATTACGCAAGCAAAATGGGCATCCCTGTAAACAAGTTCATATGTGCATCCAATAAGAACAAGGTGCTGACGGATTTTTTCGATACAGGCATTTACGATATCAACAGAGAATTCTATCTGACCAATTCACCGTCCATGGATATACTGATCTCAAGCAATCTCGAAAGACTGCTGTATCATCTTGCGGGAAATGACGGCGACGAGATCAAGGCGCTGATGGAAGCCCTCGATACCGATAAGAAGTACGAAGTGAGCGATAAGATAAGAGAAGGCATGAAGGACTTCTGCGGCGGATTCGCAACGGTGGAAGAGACCAACGACACCATAGGCAGGATGTATAAGGACAACGGCTATCTGATGGACACTCATACCGCGGTGGCATACAAAGTATACGAGGATTACGTGAAGGAAACAGGCGATAAGACGCCGACCCTCATAGCTTCCACGGCAAGTGCGTATAAATTTGCCGACAGCGTTGCTCATTCCATCGGACTTGGTGAAGAGGAAAACGGTTTTGAATATGTAAAGGCGCTGGCTGCTGAAACGGGCGTTAGAGTTCCGGCAGGTCTTAAGGATCTTGAGAAGAAGCCTGTAAGACATAAGGGCGTAATAGAGATCAGTCAGATGCCTGAGGCTGTTGAAGACAGCGTGAAATAGGGTGCGCGGCGGATCTCATCATTGGATCTGTATATTATGGAAAATACTTGAAAGCCGTACGGGCATAACGTACAGGATTTTAAAGCTGCGTCAGAGCCCGATGACGAAGAACGGCTCCTGACCCCGAAAAGATAAAAAATGTCCTGAGAAAGGCTACGTGGATAGCAGCTTTTGCAGGACATTTTTTGTTATTCATTTAATGATGTGTTTTCGGTCGTATAAGTTTAAAGAAAAGTCTGCGGTGATGCAGCTTCCTGTACGGACATACCAGCTTTCCGATACCCCGGTTGTATAGCTTGAAGCCCCAGATACCGATCCAGTGTTCCTTTCTCTTGGCTTTTTTCGTTACGCTTCGTTCGGTACCGCCTGCCTGCATCTTTACACCGGTTTTCACGGCGTCTATGAGATCGTTGTTGCAGCGGATGTTTTCATCTATTTCGGTACATGCCATGCCGATGTATTCGGTAACGTGTGAATCCGAACCTGCAAAGGTAGGCAGACCGATCTCATCAGCCAGTATTTTCGCACGCCTGTTGGATTCAGGCGATTCGCATGTGTTGAAGACCTCAAGAAAATCAAATTTCCTTATCAGCTTCATATCCATTTTTTTGAAGCCCATAGCGCTTGAGCTGGATACGCCGAAAGGGTGGGCAGGACCGAGAATGCCGCCGAATATATGGACTATTTTGATCAGCTTGCTGCACCTCATGCCTCTTATCCTCATTATCGGAAGATAGAGATCGTCCGGCATGATAACAAGCATATGGCCGGCATCTTTTGTATCGTATTCTATCCCCCGGATAACGCAGAAGCTGCTGTATCTGGGATCGTCGCTGATAGCATCCCATGCCTTGCAGCCTTTGTAGCTGTTGTGATCCGAGATCATAAAACCGTCAAAGCCCAGCGCCATAAATTTATAAACATATTCGGTCACTGAGACCTTGGAGTCCAGCGAGCCTTCTTTTGTATGACAATGTAAATCGAATTTCAATATCTTCGCCCCTGTTCTTTACAGGCATGGGGAAATGTTGTTTTCCCCTGCAATATAATAGTATTCCCAATGGAAAGAAAATTCAATGGTGAACAGATGAAAAATATTATATTTATTATGATAGTGGTCAGATGCACTTTTAAAAATACATACATTATACTGTATACACT
>JAETSS010000174.1 GCA_021769545.1 Eubacterium sp. | reverse complement strand
GGACAGGACGGCTCTGGCGGACAGCGGCAAAGCACTTACATACATGCAGCTCTGGCAGCGCATCGCAGGTCTTGCCGAAAAGCTTACTTCACTTGGCGTGAAAAAAGATAAGACCGTAACGGTGGAATGCAATCAGAGCGTGAACTACATGATCTGTGAATTCGCCGTACAGCTTCTGGGCGGTATCTTCGTTCCCATCGAAAAGAACGCAGCCGCCGGCAGAGTCCTTGAGATCGCTGCTGATTCGGAAGCCGTGCTCCATATAGGCAAAGCGCCCATCGAAGCTCTTTGTACAGATCAGGACATGCAGGACAATGAAAACAGCATCGGATTTCTCGATATAAACACGGCATCGGATTTTCCATCGGATGTATCCCCTGCATCAGTCGCCTTCCCGGGCTCTGACGATGTCGCGGAGATACTGTTTTCAACAGGTACCACCGGCAAGTCCAAGGGCATCGTGCTGACACACGGCAACGATATCGCTCTGGCGGAAAACGTCATTTACGGCGTAAAGATGAAGAAGGACAACGTTGAGCTGGTTCCCATGCCCCTTAGCCATTCCCACGGCCTGCGAAGGACGTATGCCAATCTTGTAAACGGAAGCACCGTGGTATTCACCGACGGCGTGACGCTTCTCAAGAAAGTCTTCAACATGATGGATCAGTATAAGGTGACCGCCATAGATCTGTCGCCAAGCATGCTGTCCATAATATTCAAGCTGTCAAAGGACAGACTTGGCCAATACGCAGACATTTTGGATTACATACAGCTGGGCTCCGCCCCTCTTCCGGAAGAGGACAAGCTGCATCTCAGCAGGATACTTCCGAAGACCAGGCTCTACAATTTTTACGGAAGCACGGAAGCAGGATGCTCATGCCTGCTGGACTTCAACGCTGCCTCGGGCAAACCGGGCTGCATAGGAAAACCGGCAAAAAACGCCCACTTCATAGTGGTAGATGAAAACAGGAACGAGATATGTTCTTCCGAAGACAATCTGGGATTCCTCGCAAGCTCGGGTCCCATCAATATGAAGGGCTATTTCAAAGCGCCGGAGCTTACGGCCTCCGCCATGGCAAACGGATATATCTACACCAAGGACCTGGGCTATATAGACGAAGACGGGTACATCTATATGCTGGGCAGAAAAGACGATATAATAAATTACGGAGGCGTAAAGATCGCCCCCGAAGAGATAGAAAGTGTTATAATCCAGAATCCGGTCATCAGGGACTGCGCATGCATCCCTGTAAAGGACGCCCTTACGGGACAGGCTCCCAAGCTTTTCATCGTCCTAAACGGCGACGAAGGCGATTACGATCAGAAGGAATTCAAGAATTTCCTTGCTGCCAACATAGACGCCAACAAGCAGCCTAAATACATCGAGATCATCGACAGTATCCCGAGGACCTTCAACGGTAAGATAAGAAGAAACGTACTGATGGAAAAAGAAAATTAAAGTTCTCTTTCCTTAAAATCCTCTGTATATGAACGCACCTGCATCATATCCCGGACCATACACGCCCAGCACCATGACCGCCGCAACGCCTGCAAGCAATATAAGCCATCGCAGCGGCAGCGGTTTTTCGCTCAGGGCGTCTCTTATTTTTATGCCCTTTTCCTGTCTGTAGCTGATGATGAACCATACTATACAGCCAAGGAAGATGATAAGAAAATCTATCCATCCGAGACCAAGATCCATCACAGTGCTGCTGAAAGGCGCGCCGCCGTTTCCTCTGAATATGGATATGAACATGCTGATAGCTACGGCAAAGGATGATGCCTTGGGGAATATCCTGCCTATTACGATCAGCATAAACGTCCTAAGTATGCAGAACACCTTCCACGCTCTGCTTTCCACATTGATGTGCAGCTTTTTCACTGTGGCCTTGATATAAGGCTCCAGCAAAAGTCCCATAATGATGATGCCGCCGTTATACAGCCCGTATGCTATGTATTTGAATTCGGCTCCATGCCACAGTCCTATCGTCAGGAATGTCGCCATCTGAGCCACCAGCACCGGAAACAGCTTTCCCACACGGTCGCCCAAAACGCTGCGGAGCTTTTTCCCCAGCTTTCCGAAGGTCTTTGACAGGGATATGGTGAAGAATATGTAATCCCTGCACCAGAAGCTCAGGGACATGTGCCACCTTCTCCAGAATTCCGATATGCTGTTTGAAAAATACGGTCTGTTGAAGTTATGCGCCATCTCGATACCCATGGCCTGGGCCACGCCTCTTGCGATATCTATTCCTCCCGAAAAGTCGGCGTATATCTGGATGCTGTAAAACAGCAGCGCTACGAACACGACTCCGCCCTGATAATCCGTATAATTGTCGAAGACCTGGCTCACCAGTACGGCTACCCTGTCGGCTATGACCAGCTTCTTGAAAAATCCCCAGAGCATCAGCTGCATGCCGTACGTGAGGTTCCTGTATGAAAATGCATGTCCCTCGTACAACTGATCTGCCAGCTGGTCGTATCTTGCTATGGGTCCCTGTATGATCTGCGGGAAGAAAGATACGAACAGCGCGAATTTGGCTATGTTCTGATCCGCGTCTATCTTACCGCGGTACAGGTCTATGATATACGCTGCCGTCTGGAAGGTGTAAAAAGATATGCCCAGCGGTATCAATACACCGAGATCGAAGCTCAGGCCAAAGCCCAGAGCCTGCAGATAATATCTGAAATACTTTACAAGAGCCAGGACACCGAAGTTTACTAAAAGAAGCACAAGGACCATCTTGCGCTTTCTCTTCTGTACCTCTGCCTTGAGGCGTTTCTTTTCGTCCTTTGAAAGGCTTTCTTTGTGTTCCGCCAGATACTTCTTATGCTCTGTATTCTGCCGCCCTATGTATCTGCCGCCGAAAAATGTGACTATGGTAGTCAGCAGCAGGAATACGAAGGTCCGCGCGCTGGATATGAGATAAAATGCATAGCTTGCCGCCAGCAGCACTACCCATCTGTATCTACGCGGTGCTACGTAGTACACGCATATCACAGCCGCTACAAAAATCAAAAAATAGAATGAAGTGAATGCCATCGATTTCTTCCTCTGTTTTTATTCCTGTTCTTTTGCGATAAGCGCTACCATTGCATCGACTGAATTGAAGTTTTCCGGAACGAGATCTTCAACGGAGATCTCTACATCGAACTCTTCATTGAACTCTCCCACGATGGCTACTATATCAAGGGATTCCAAAAGTCCGTCGTCGATGAGCTTCGTGCTGTTTTCAAAATCAATGTCGCTTCTGATACCTGTTAATATTTCCAATACTTGTTCTTTCATTGTTTTTTACCTCTGCTACTAAATTTTTCTTAAATAAATCTTAATAATTTTAGCATGGCTTCAATGGTTTGTAAAGCAGGCAAAAAATGTGGCTACGCCACTTTGGTGCAGGTCTGACTTTTCTATCAAGATCTGCACTTTTTCTTTGCGTTAACGTTCATTATCTTTTAAAATATTAATATGAAGTCAAAGATCAC
>JAETSS010000173.1 GCA_021769545.1 Eubacterium sp. | reverse complement strand
TGGAGCCCATAAAAGAACTGGCTGCCGTTGCAAAGGCACACGGTGTGCTTTTCCATACGGATGCGGTCCAGGCTCTCGGAAACGTGCCTATCGACGTAAAAGAGCTGGGAGTGGATTTCCTTTCCATGTCGGCCCATAAGATCTACGGACCTAAGGGCGTAGGTGCTCTTTATATAAAGCGCGGAAACAGGATCACGAATTTCATGCACGGAGGTGCGCAGGAAACCAAGAAGAGAGCGGGAACCGAGAATCTAGCCGGTATCGCGGGCTTCGGCAAGGCTGCAGAGCTTGCCATGGAAAATCTCGACAGCCATATAGAGCACAGCAGCAGCCTCAGAGACTATTTCTGGCATAAGATAGAGGAAAACATCAGCAGAGTGCAGCTCAACGGTCCTAAGGACGGACGAAGACATCCGGGCAACCTGAACGTTTCCTTCGACTATATAGAAGGCGAAGCGATACTGCTGATGCTGGACGGAAACGGTATCAGCGTGTCTACAGGCTCGGCATGTTCGTCAAAGTCGCTGGCTCCGTCCCACGTACTGGACGCCATAGGTGTATCCATAACCAAGATGAACGGCACAGTAAGGTTCACGGTAGGCGACTTCACCACAAAGGAAGATATAGATTATGTCACGGACGTACTGATAAAGGTAGTGGAAAGACTCAGAGAATTGTCACCGGTGACGGGACAGGAAGGATGGTAGAAACATGGCATTATATAACGATAAAGTAATGGAGCATTTCATGAACCCGCACAATGTGGGCGAGATAGAGAACGCTGACGGTCTGGGCACTTACGGAAGCCCGGTATGCGGAGACATGATGCAGATATCAATAAAAGTAGATGAAAACGAGAAGATCACAGATGCAAAATTCAAGACCTTCGGATGCGGAAGCGCTATAGCATCCTCCAGCATGGCTACGGATATGATCATAGGCATGAGCGTAGAGGAAGCCCTTGAGCTTTCCAACAAGAAGATCGTGGAAGAGCTGGGCGGACTTCCTGCAGTGAAGATCCACTGCTCCGTTCTGGCAGAGCACGCCATCAAGTCGGCTATATACGACTATGCCCAGAAGACAGGCAAGACATATAAGGGGCTTGAAGGCTTCGATCCCAATGCGGAAGAGGATCATCATCATGACATCGTTGAAGAAGAATAAAGTAGTTTTGGGACTCAGCGGCGGCGTAGACAGTACGGCTGCCGCTTTGTTGTTGCAAAAGCAGGGCTATGAGGTGATAGGTCTTTACTTTTCCATCAGGGAAGACGAGGACGCGCGCAGACGGGCGCAGGATGTGGCGGATCAGCTGGGCATAGAGCTCATATGCAGGGATATGAGCAAATGCTTCGCGGACGTGGTCATAGAAAACTTCTGCAGTGAATACATGAAGGGCAGGACGCCAAATCCGTGTATAATATGCAATCCCGCGGTCAAATTCAAAGCATTGACGGAGGCTGCCGATGAAAAGAGAGCGTATCATATCGCCACGGGACATTATGCCGATACGTATCACGATGAAGATGCAGATATGTGGTACATAAGACGGGCCGCCAATGAAAGGAAGGATCAGTCGTACATGCTGTACCGTCTGGGGCAGGATGTCATATCGAGACTGCTGCTGCCTCTTAGCGATGCGCACGACAAGGAGCAGGTGAGAGATATTGCCCGGGAAAAGTCCATAATCAATGCGGAAGCAAAAGACAGCCAGGAGATCTGCTTCATCGAGCCGGGAGACGATTATAAGAGCTTTCTGAAAAGGAAAGGCTTAGTTGCTCCTGCAGGTGATTTTACCGATGCCGACGGCAACGTACTGGGGAAGCATCAGGGCATATTGAATTATACCATTGGTCAGAGAAAGGGTCTCGGTATAGCCCTTGGAAAGCCCGCCTTCGTTACGGCCATAGACGGCAAAGAAAACAGGGTAGTTCTGGGAAGCAATGAAGATCTGTTTGACCGTCAGGTCATTTCAGAGGATAATATATTGATGGGTATAAACTTTGGAAAGCCTTGCTGCGGAGACGGAGCAGAAGAAGCTGCATCCATAGGCTTCATAGGACAAATGGAAGATCTCACCGCTAAGATAAGATACGCGGCAAAGCCTGCGGAAGCGGAGATCGAGCTTCTGCCGGGCGGAAGGATAAAAACAGTTTTCAAGGACCCTCAGCGTGCGGCAACGCCGGGGCAGTCCATAGTATTTTATAAAAACGACCTCGTTATCGGGGGCGGATTCATAACACAAAAGGAGGATATGAAATGAGCACATTAACCAGGATCCACACAGAAAAAGCACCTGCTGCAGTAGGCCCTTATTCCCAGGCGATAGCGGTAAATGGGATGTTATACACATCCGGACAGATACCTCTCGACCCGGCCACAGGCAATCTCGTAGAGGGAGATATCAGCGTTCAGGCTGAACAGGTGATGAAAAATCTCATGGCTGTACTGGCCGAAGCCGGAACAAAGCAGGAAAATGTGGTCAAAACCATGTGTTTCCTTGCAGATATGGGCGATTTCGGAGAATTCAACAAGGTATATGAAAAATATTTCACAGAAAAGCCTGCAAGGTCATGTGTGGCCGTAAAGACTCTTCCAAAGGATGCTCTCTGTGAGGTGGAGGTCATAGCTGTAATATAAAAGGAAAAAACTGAAATGAACGCAAAGCAACGGATAAGGAACAAGGCCTTGCTGGACAGAGTAATGTCCGCAGGTGAGGCGGCAGCGAAAATAAAAGACGGCATGGTGGTAGCCGTAAGCGGATTCACATCATCGGGATATCCCAAGCTGGTGCCTGAGGCTCTGGCAGAAAGGGCAAGAAACGGTGAGGATATCGATATAGACCTGTACACGGGAGCTTCTGTCGGTCCCGAGATAGACGGACTCTTTGCGGAAGCCGATATGATAAGGCGCAGACTGCCGTATCAGACCAACGGCAAGCTTCGTTCACGCATAAATGAAGGGCGTACCGAATACGTGGATATCCACCTGTCCCAGAGCCCCCAGTACATAAATTACGGAGTAGTGAAGAGTATCGACGTTGCCATCGTGGAGGCCGCGGGGATAACCGAAAAGGGCGGCATCATACCTACGGCGTCCGTAGGCAGCACCCCCGCATTCGTAAAAAATTCGAAGAAGATCATCGTCGAGATAAACACATCGATCCCGGCGGAGATAGAGGGTATCGCGGACATCATGATCCCCGAGAATCCGCCGATGCGTAAGCCGATAAACATCTGCCATCCGGCAGACCGCATCGGAACGCCGTATATAGAATGTGATCCTGACAAGATCATAGCCGTAGTCTTTTCAGACAGAAAGGACACCATGCGCCCATTCAAAGAGGTCGACGACGTATCCAAAAGGATCTCGGCCCATATCATAGATTTTCTCGAAAAGGAGATCGCAGCGGGACGTCTGGAAAAATCACTGCTTCCGCTCCAGTCAGGTGTTGGAAGCGTGGCAAACGCCGTTTTCTACGGACTGGCGGATTAT
>JAETSS010000172.1 GCA_021769545.1 Eubacterium sp. | reverse complement strand
TATCTGTGCGAGATTCCCCTGGAGCTGGCTAAGCTGCTGCTGTAAAGCCGCCGCGACCTCGGGCATCGCTGTACTGTCGATCTCCGCAAGCTGCTGCTGCACCTGAGCTATACCGCCAGCTACCTGCTGTCGCTGGGATGTCAGCGATGATTTCTGACTTTGAAGCTCCTGTTTCCCTGAGGAAAGCTCCCTGCTCTTCTGATCCAGAGTTGCCTTGGCGTTATCCAGCTGATCGTATGCGGAAATCTTTTTGTTTTCAAGGACCGCCTTACCGTCATCAAGCTCGGCCTTTCCCTTGGTTATCTCCTTCTCCGCTTCTGAAACTATATCGTCATATCTTATCTGAGCGCGCTCATTGGCGGCTTCCGTTATCACCGGCTCCGCAGCCGACATATTGTCATCATATTCTTCGCTGAATATGAAACCACGCTGAGTGCACTTGACGAACAGCTCCGTGAAATATTCCGATGTAAAGGCTCCCGCAGGCGCATAAATATAAGCATCTATGCGGCCGTCCCCAAGCGAGGTGGTCCCACGCTCCGTCTTCACCATGTAATACGGAGAATTCATTATCCCGACGATCCTGTACTCCTCATATGCAAGAGCATCCTTTTCCGCCTTGTCGTTTTCGTCCGTCACCCTGACGGTGCTGCCTATATCCTTTGCAGAATAAAAATGACTGTCTGCCAGACATTCATCATCCGCCTTCGGCATCCTGCCCTCCAAAAGATCGACATTGTTTATCTTTTCCGTAATGGAATGAGCTCTCAGTACGATGGAATTGCCCTTTTTATCCAGCGAAAAAAAATCCGCCGTCACCGAGCCCTCGGCGGCCGCCACCTTATCTGTATTTCTTATGGCTTTCTCATCATCTTCCGTAAATCCATAGGTCGATACGAGCCTGAAATCATACATATTGTATTCTTCCACATAATCGTCGCACGTTATCATCATGGATGCCTTGGTGTTCTTTATACCCGCGAAAAATCCCACTCCCAGCGCTATAATGGCGAGAATGGCTATGTATCTTCCCAGGCTTCCGAATATGGTCCGTCTTATATTTTTGGAATAAATGCTTCCCTTCATTACTTATCCTACCACTCTATCTCTTCAATAGGGACAACGTTCTCATTTATGGCCACGGACTCCACCGTTCCGTTTCTGATCTTCACGACCCTGTCAGCCATGGCTGTAAGCGCCGAATTATGGGTGATTATCACCACCGTCATTCCCGTTTTCAGACACGTATCCTGCAAAAGCTTAAGTATCGCCTTTCCCGTCTCGTAGTCCAGCGCGCCCGTAGGTTCATCGCAAAGCAGCAGCTTGGGGTTTTTGGCCAGTGCTCTGGCTATGGCGACTCTCTGCTGTTCTCCGCCCGAAAGCTGCGCCGGGAAATTTTTCATCCTGTCCGCAAGGCCCACCTCCGACATGACGAGCCTGCTGTCCAGCGGATCTCTTGAAAGCTGCGAAGCTATCTCCACGTTTTCCAGAGCCGTAAGGTTGGGGATCAAGTTGTAAAACTGGAATACGAAACCTATATCGAGCCTCCTGTAGGTTGCCATCTGTTTCGTGGAAAGCTTGGATATGTCCCTGCCGTCCAGCATGACTCTTCCCTCTGTCAGTGTATCCATACCTCCCAGGATATTAAGCAAAGTAGTCTTTCCTGCCCCAGACTGACCTACTACGACGCATATCTCTCCTCTTTCTATGCCGAAGCTCACGCCATGAAGCGCCCGCACCTCGACATCACCCGATTTATACACTTTCCCTACGTTTTCAAAAGTTACAAATGACATTCCTGCAGCTCCTTTCTGTTCCTACTGTTTATTTTACTATCTTATGACGTTTCTGACAACCTTAAAAGCACGTCATAACAAAAGACTCTGAATTTTCTGCATCCCTTACTATTACTGCATTTGAGGTTTATCTCCTTGTTTATGCATACAGCGATATGTTATAATCAAATTGCAATTTTTTTAAGAAAGGTTTTTTATTATGGATACCGAAATACTAATATCAGGTCTCGGCCTTCTGGCCTCCTTCATAGGCATGGCGGTCCTCATTTTCAAGCGTGTCTCACCCATCATAATCGGACCACTTGCAGCCATACTGGTATGCCTTACCAGCGGCCTTCCCGTTTTCAAGGGCGTGACGGAAACATACATGTCCGGCGTCACCGGATTCTTCATGTCCTACTTTTTTATTTTCCTTCTTGGAAATATCTTCGGAAGCCTTTACCAGAATTCCGGAGCCGCAGCCAAGATAGGCTCCATCATTTCCAATAAATTCGGTGCAAAACACTGTATGCTGGCATGCATGCTGTCCGCTGCCATCTTAAGCTACGGCGGCATAAACAGCTTCGTCATAATATTTTCAGTATACCCTATCGCCCTGAAGCTGTTCGAGGAAGCCGACCTTCCAACGTATCTGCTTCCCGGCATAGTATGCGGCGGCATGTGGACCTTCGCCATGACAGGGCCTTTCACACCGCAGATTCCTAACGTGGTCTCGATGCAGTATCTCGGTACTCCGTCATATGCCGGACTGATCCCGGGACTTTCCGGGGCCATCGTAATGGCTGTGTCCATAATCGTATTCATGAACCATTCCGCCAAAAAGGCAAGGCTGCGCGATGAGCACTTCCAGTGGCCGGAAGGCGTGAAGCGCGTCGACGAGGACTCCGATTCGCCAAACGGTATCATTTCCATAATACCGCTGCTTCTCGTATTGGTGATCTTCAACGTTACGGATCTTGATATAGTTATCTGTCTTCTCATAGGCATACTTACGGCGCTGGTACTCTTCTGGAAGCACCTGCCTAAGACGGAGATGCTCAGCATGTTCAACAACGCGGCGGTTTCATCGGTGACTGTAATATTGAATACCGCAGTTATCGTAGGCTTCGGCTCCGTTGCCAAGGTTACGCCTTTTTACCAGCATGCGACAGATATACTGCTAAGCTCCGATGCTAATCCGTACATCGTAGCGGCCTTCGGAGCCAACATATTCGCAGGTATACTTGGCTCGGCATCGGGCGGTATCTCCCTAATGTACGAAACTCTCGGCGATGCATTCATCGAATACGCAAATCAGGGCTACAATCTTGGGTTCATACACAGACTGTGCTCCGACGGCTGCGGCGGTCTCGACTCATTACCGTGGAACGGCTCCATCGTATCGGTATTCGCCATATGCAATACGACCCACAAGCTTTCATATAAATACAATTTCGTCACATGTCTCGTAGTACCTATCGCGGCGACCTTCCTGGTGGCGCTGCCGATATGTATACTGCTGGGATGACATCAGGAGGTAGATCATGTCCGATGTTCTCTTTGAAAAAACAGGGCACACCGCCCTTATAACCCTCAACAGACCGGCTTCCCTCAACGCACTGTGTGAAAGCTTTATTTCGGAAATTGATCATGCCCTCGATAAGGCAGAATCCGATCCTGAAATATACACCGTGATCCTGACAGGCACCGGCAAAGCCTTCGTGGCAGGCGC
>JAETSS010000171.1 GCA_021769545.1 Eubacterium sp. | reverse complement strand
CATCCTCTACTCCCTCATTTCTTGATTTTTTTCTGTATCTCTATTAGCTGCTGAGTAAGCCTGATGATCTCCTCATGGTTTTCTTCCTCATCTGCCATAGAAAGCTTGATAATGATCTCTTCCTCCTGTCTCTTTAAAGAATTTCTTCTTATACGGTCTACGCAGTCCTTGAATATCACGTCTTCACTGCCCGGCGGGATCATCTTCCCTTCTATCCCGGAAAGGGCCGCTGCGTCGGTCTCATCCAGCATCTCCCGCAGTCTGTCGATATCTATGGACCTGCTGCCGTCGTCCATACGTTTTATTGCTTCGTATATATTTTTTCCCGGTCCGCCGGAAAATGCGACATCCTCGATATCCTCAGGCAGCCGGATATATGAACGATCCATCAGCATCAGCTTTATAAGATCCTGCTCCAGCACGGGTACGCTGACGCTCCTTTCCCTTGAAGCATCCTTTTCACCCGTTCTTCTTCCCGAAAAGTTCTTTTCCTGACTATTATTACCTGAATATTCAAATCTTATAGCACCCTCCGAGATACCCGTTTCATCGGCCAGCTTCTTTATGTATAAGTCAGCCTCCACAGGCTTCATGGATCTCAGTATCACCACTGCGTCCCGGAGAAAATCTATCCGCTGCATCTCATCATCCAGATCATATCTGGACTTCGCCATATTGAGCTTGAAATCTCCGTAGGGCATCGCCTTGTCCGCCAGCTCGAGGAAAGCCTTCCTGCCCTTGCTCTTGACGAATTCATCGGGGTCCTTGCCCTCCGTGACCTTGAGGACCTTTGCCCTGCATTCGGCCTTGTACAATATGTCAAGCCCTCTGAGAGCCGCATTCTGTCCCGCCTGATCCGCGTCGTATGAAAGTACGACATTTCTCGTATACCGTCTGATGAGTCTCGCCTGATTCTCCGTCAGTGCCGTACCCAGAGACGCCGATACGTTACGGACTCCGCTCTGATACAGCGATACCACATCCATGTAGCCCTCCACCAGTATTATCGAGTCCTCCTTTCGGACCTCCTTGCCGGTGAGATTGAGACCGTACAGGTTGTTCTTCTTGAGGAATACGCTCGATTCCGGTGAGTTGAGATACTTAGGTTCTCCGTCCCCTATTATCCTGCCGCCAAAGCCTATGACCTTGCCGCCGGTATTTAGTATGGGGAAGATGACCCTTCCTCTGAACTTGTCGAAATATCTGCCGCCTTCGCCGGACTTCGACAGCAGACCTACCTCCATCATCTTTGCTTCTTCGATTCCCTGATCTTTAAGATGCAAATACAGGCTGTCCCACCTGTCATCGGCATATCCGATACCGAATTTGTTCATGATCTCCTCGGATATACCTCTGTTTTTCATATATGTGTAACCAGGATTTGCACGCTCTCGCAGCGCCCTGTAGAAGAACCTCGCCGCAAGACGGTTTATCTCATAAAGCTCATCCTTGTTCTTGTTGCTCTTGAATGCTCCGTCGAGGCTTATGCCGTATTCCTTGGCAAGCATCTCGACAGCACCTCTGAACTCGAGATTGTAATATCGCATTACAAACCCCAGTACATCTCCCGTCGCTCCGCATCCGAAGCATGTGAATATCTGCTTTGTTTCAGATACGACAAAAGAAGGTGTTTTTTCATTATGGAACGGGCAGATCCCCTTATAATTGCTTCCTGCTTTTTTCAGGGGAACGACTCTGCCGACAACATCTACGATATTACACCTGCTTTTGATTTCATCGACTATATTTACATTATTATTAATGCTCACTTTTGCCCCTCTTAAAACTATTACTTAATTAATATATACGACAAAAGTCACCACTTTCCTTTTTTTATTTATAAAAAAAGTCTCTTTTTTTTCGAAAATCTACCGCCAGCCCTTTGCAACGAACAGCTCCTCGTACAGGTTGATGGCATATCTGTCCGTCATGCCCGCCACATGATCCTTCACAAGCTCTTCTATGGAAAACTCACCGCTCATGGCTGCAAGGTCTCTCGGAAGTTCCTGTGGGTGTTCTATAAAATACTGATAGAGGGACGTCACGATGGTCTTCACCTGACTGACATCCTCGGCTCTCTTCACTCTCTGGTTATGGTAGACATTTTTGAACATATACGAACGAAGCTCGTTCATGGCATCCGCCTTCTCGCTGCTGAGCTGTGCAGTAGGCTTTCCCACGCTGTTTTCTATCATATCCTTTACAAGGGTATCTATCCTGTTCTTATGGGTCCTGCCCAGCACGGCTATACACTCTGCAGGCAGATCCTCCACCGTTATGATACCGCTTCTTATGGCATCGTCGATGTCGTGATTGATGTACGCTATCCTGTCGCTGGTCTTTACTACCTGCCCCTCCACAGTCACCGGCATCACCGGACCCGTATGGTTGAGTATACCGTCTCTCACCTCATATGTAAGGTTCATTCCACGTCTTCCGTTGCTGCCTGATTCCAGTACGTCCACGACTCTGAGGCTCTGGACATTGTGCTTGAAGCCTCCCGGATATATCTCGTTGAGGACGGCTTCTCCGCTGTGACCGAAGGGCGTGTGACCGAGATCATGGCCCATGGCAATGGCCTCAGCAAGATCCTCGTTGAGTCCGATACCTCTGGCTATGGTCCTTGCGATCTGTGACACCTCTATGGTATGGGTGAGTCTCGTTCTGTAATGGTCTCCCTCCGGAGCGAGGAATACCTGGGTCTTATGCATGAGACGTCTGAATGACTTGGAGTGTATTATCCTGTCTCTGTCCCTCTGATAATCAGTCCTGACGCTGCATCGTTCCTCGGGGAGAAGTCTTCCCCTGCTTTCGGACGATTTTGCCGCATAGGGCGAAAGGTATTCGAATTCTCTCTTTTCCAATGCTTCTCTGTTTATCATCTTATCCTCCGTTCATATTAATAATACTCACCCGGCATCAGATTGTAAAGTTATTTCTTCGCCTTATATCATCTCCCAGCGTCGGAGATATTCTGTCGAGAAGGGCTATTACCTCAAGCTGCACATCATCCTCCAGAAAGAATATGTTTTCCGCAATGGCCTCAGTAAGGTCCTTTTTCTGCGCTTCCGTCAGAGAATCGTAAAAACGGCCCGCCTGTATGATCTCCTTCAATGTCATTCACCTCTTTCCGCCGCTTCTATCCTGTACAGATAATTCATCATACCTGAAAATTCATCGTGATACAGCTCTATTCCCTTTACCGTATTTCCCGGTGCAAAGTTCAGCGTGTCGGGCCTGCCTGCGCGATCCTCCGGAATGCCCGTCAGCTTCATGATCCCCGCCGCTACCGGCGGAACGCTTTCCTCATCCCACATCAGCGTCCGACTGGTATATTCTTCCTCCGTAGCTTCATCACGCTGGGCGAGCTGTACATACAGCTCATACTGAGGGAAACAGCCTCCGCCTATGACCGATTCCAGCTCTTCGGAGGCTCTGTCACCGTCAAATCCTGCCAGGAATTCCGCAGAGAGCCTGTCGAGCGCCTTTTCCTTATCCCTGTCGCTCT
>JAETSS010000170.1 GCA_021769545.1 Eubacterium sp. | reverse complement strand
ATTTTTCGATAATTACTTTGCGATTTCACAGAACCCGCTTCACTAAGTGAGCAAACTGATTTTAAAATCCACTTAAAAAAATGAGTATCTGCACCTTTGCAAATACTCATTTCTTTTATTTCCCGTTTACTCCCCGCTCCTTATCCTGTCTATGAGACTTTCCTTTCCTATCCTTCTGCTGATGAAGAAGGTTATGGCCAGCTGTCCCAGCACCAGCACCAGCGCCAGTCCGAGGCTTTCCCACACAGGGTAATGGTATTCCGTCACGCTCATGAATGAGGTCTCCTTGCCCCACAGGAACACCAGATATCCCAGCAGATTGCCTACGGTCATGGCCGCTATCAGCGTTCCGGCCATGTACACCATTCCTTCTCCTGCCAGCATTTTAGTAAGCTGCTTATTGGAAAGTCCGATGGCCTGCAGCATACCAAGCTCCTTCTTTCTCGTAACGATACTGGTTATCATGGTGTTTATCAGATTCATGAATCCGATTATCGCTATCATTATCAGAATGGCGTACATAGGCAGCTTTATCATATTTACCGACATGGAGCCGATGGACATTTCTTCGTCTCTGGAATAGAGGTCGAATCTGACCTCCTGCTCCGTCATGGCTTCAAGGGCCGTTTTCACTTCGTCGTACCTACTGTCATCTACGTCGATGTAAAGGGCTGTCGTGCAGTTGCTTTCCAGGTTCATGGCATCGAAATTTTCTTCGGGTATCAGGAACATCGCAGCTCCCCCATCATTTACGGAAGCCTCTATGCTCATCGTCAGCGGCATGGTCCTATCACCGTCATAGACCGTGAATTCCATGTCCTCACCCATCTCAAGGCCGTAATCCTCCCAGAAGTTATCATAGGTAAACACTGCTCCTTTTTCTCTGACCAGCTTATCGTAGTCCAGCGATCCTCTCTCAATGTCCTTGCTGTATTCCTCCGCCTTTTCCCTTGTAAGCGCCGATACCGTCACGCGCCTTTCTTCTGCAAACAGCTCAGATGGATGCTCCGAGCTTACGGGAGCTTCACGGACTACCCGAGTGTCCTCCACGCCGTCGATAACTTCTATGTTTTTTACGAACTCCTTTGACAGCGGATTGTTCTTTGCGATATTTTCGAGATTGTTTTCGGGATATTCCTCATCGGTAAGAGCATACTCCAAATCTATCTTGAAATCGCTGCCTTCAAGCTGCCTGTTGGCAATGTCCTCCGCACTCATGCTGTTCAATACTCCCGCCATGCTCATGAAAAGCACGCAGCTCAGTCCCATGGTCACCATTGTAACTACCGTTCGACGCTTGTTTCTCGTAAGGTTAGCCTTGCTGAGACCGAATACATCGATGCTGAGCCTGCCTTTACGCAGCTTGCGCCCTCTGCTGCTTTCCTGATATCTGATGGCTTCTATAGGCGATACCCTGCCTGCCATCCTCATAGGCTTAAGCAGCGATACCAGCACCGTCAGCAGCACTACAGCCACAACCAGCAGCGTGATCGGAAGTGAGAACATATGGATCTTTTCGAATTCAAATGACATAACGCTTACTTCCATGCCTTTTCTCATTACCATCGGCAGGAAGATATACGGGATCAGAAATCCCAGTATCAGTCCTATGGGTATCGCTATGACCGATACGAACAGCCCTTCTCTCATGAGAAGATGTCTGATCTGCTTCTTCGTTGCTCCCAGAGCCTTGAGTTTTCCTATCTCCTGAACGTCTGTGATGACGCCTACATAGTAGATACTGTATATGACGATCCCCGAGAATATGATTATGAGAAGCGCTACCATGGCCGCGATCTGCATGGTCTCCGTTCCCGGATCCGTCGCGGTGCTGAGATAGTCTTTATTGAAACTTACATTCTTCTCATCTATCCCTACATCGGCTGCAATATCCGTTATCCTTTGGCACATCTCATCGTAATCGAGCTGATCCTCCCCGTAGGCTCTGATAGCTGCGCTGTAGACACGATCATCCTGCGGTATCATTTCTTCTATCAGCTTTTTCGAGATATTGGCGCTGTATACGATACGTGAATCGCTTATGTCCATTTTAGAAATGTCCCGCTGCGAAACGAGTCCACTTATGGTGAATTCTCTGGTCTGTATCTGACCTTTTCCCTGCAGGCGGAAAGATATCTCGACCTTGCTGCCTACCTTTGGCTCCGCACCTATACGCTCAAAGAACGCTTTCGGTCCACATATCTCATCCGGCTCCTTTGCATAATCCCCTTCTATCAGCTCTCCTACTCCGTAATACAGACCGCCTTTTACTTCTTCCTTATATCCCAGAAAACCATTCATCTTGTCCTTTTCCACGGAAGCGAAGATCTCACTGGTGTCCATGGACTCCACGTCCACATGGTTTTTCAGCCTGTTTACCTGATCCTGCGTAAGATTGCTCATGGTGGCGTGTATGTTGCTTACGGATGCGGCTCCCTGTTTGTTGAAATCCAGCAGTCCCACCGCCGATGTTCCCAATGCCATCAACAGTGTCGTCGTCAGCATCACGGCGATTACGGTCAGCAGACTGCGGCTCTTGTTGTATTTTATTCTGCTCTTTGCAAGTGATGTGATCATTTATCTCACCACCTTGCCGTCTTCTATGATGATGGTCCTGTCCGCCATCTGAGCGATATCCTCGTTATGGGTGATGACCACGAGAGTCTGTCCGTATTTGGCGGCGGAATGCTTCAGCAGCGCCATGACCTCGTCGCCTGTCCTGCTGTCAAGGTTTCCCGTCGGCTCATCGGCCAGTATTATGGACGGCTTTGCCGCGATAGCTCTGGCTATGGCTGTCCTCTGCTGCTGTCCGCCGGAAAGGGTGTTTGGCAGATTCTTCACCTTGTCTGAAAGTCCCAGGGTCCTCAGTATATCCGAGACGAAATCCATATCCACTCTTCTGCCGTCAAGACCGAGCGGCAGCACGACATTTTCCCATACGTTCAGCGACGGGACGAGATTGAAAGCCTGGAATATGAAGCCGATCTTGCGTCTTCGTATCCTTGCCAGTTCCTCCTCGGAAAATCCCGCGATGTTCCTTCCCGCCAGTATCACCTGACCGGAGGTCGGCCTGTCCAGCGCTCCCAGCATATGGAGCAGCGTGGACTTTCCGCTTCCCGATTTTCCCACTATAGTTACGAACTCTCCCTGATTTATGGTGATATCCATGTGATCCACCGCTCTGACGAGGTTTTCGCCTTCGCCGTAGTATTTGCACAACGCTTTAGTTTCCAGTATCACATTCATCTATGTCAAACCTCCCTTTTCTCTGTGACATCACGTCACTCACTTTTCTCTTACAGCTACGATTATATACGGGAAGTCTTACACCTGCCTTACAGGAAGTCTTACATTTATCTTACAATGGCAGGGGCATCTGTACCACAAAGATACTTCCGCTTCCGCCGCCGGATGATTCACGCACCGATATCGTTCCGCCCTGATCCTCCAGTATTTTTCTGGAAAGGTAAAGGCCTACGCCGGAGCCCTCCTGCTCTCTGATGAGGCTTCT
>JAETSS010000169.1 GCA_021769545.1 Eubacterium sp. | reverse complement strand
CGCTCCGCATATCAATGCTCCGTGGTGTATCATCGGTATGGTCTTGGCTCCGCTTTTAAGTGCTTTAGTCACGGCCTTAGTGAGCTTGCCGGTGCCTGACAGGCCGTAGCCCGCCATTGCGATGCCGCCAAGCTGCATCCGCTCATCCTCCGTTATCTCAAGCCCGTCAAAACCTGCGAGTCCTATTGCCGTGGCATATGTCTGATGGGTGTGTATCACGAATCCCACGTCATCGTATACGCCGTAGGCGGCCTTGTGTACGCCCTTTTCTCCCGACGGCCTGTGCTTTCCTTCCCACTCGTCGCCCTCGATCTGCATCCTTACGATATCATCCTCTTCCATGGTGTTGTAATCGAGACCGCTTGGTGTTATGAGAAAGGTCTCGCTGTCAAGCCGCCCGCTGACATTGCCCCACGTCCTGGCCACAAGGCCCGTCTCCAGGAGCTCCTTTCCCGTATCGACTATCTGTTTTCTTATCTGATCCTCCGTCATATGAACGCACCTTCTTTGCTGTTTTTTATTATGTAGGAAATATAGATTCCGATATTTCCGGAATATCAAGAAAAGTACCTTGCGAAGCGTCGCCCTTACGGGCGACATGTGTGCAAAGGAATCTTTGATTACGTCTTGCACACTTTTTTTATATTCCTGAAATTCTTTTTGTTGGCTTTGTAAAGGTCCCTGAATACCCTGTAGTTCCTGTCGTATATGGCCTTATTGCCGGGATCGGGTGTAAAGGTTTTGCAGACCTCTATCATGTCCGCCGCCTCGTCCAGGTCCTTCATGGCTCCGCAGCCTACTGCCACCAGCATTGCTGCTCCCACCGCGCCTACGTCCTGAGGGTCCTTCACCGTCTCTATCACCCTGCCTGTAATATCCGCAAGCATCTGACATGTGAAATCCGACAGCGCTCCGCCGCCGACGAACCTTATGGTATCGGAGGTCTTTATCTTCTTATCCTGACATTCCAGCATCCATCTGAGATGGTAGCAGATGCCTTCCTGCACAGCTCTTATCATCTCCGTCTTGCCCGTATCTATCCCGATGTTGAAGAACATTCCCGCAGCATTGGGATCCTCGAAGGGACAGCGATTCCCATGGAGCCACGGCGTGAATATGACTCCTCCTGCTCCCGGTCCTATCTGTGAGATCACCGACGTCATGTAATCGTAAAGGTTCCTGTACTGCGTCGACTCATCCTCTGCCACATCGTGCTTGTCGAGATATATGCCGATCTCGTCAAGAGCCAGATGGTTCTTGACCCATTCGAAGCATTTGCCCGCCGTTTCCATTTCCGCAAAATACGTATACTTATTATCCTCGACGCTGACTATCCCCGCTATCATGGCGGAAATATCGACTACCTGTCTGTCTATGGCAGTGCCTACCCAGCCCGACGTCCCCGAATATATATGGGTCCGGCCTATCTTTGAAGCTCCGGCTCCCACGCCTATCAGGTTGGCGTCGCCTCCGCCTCCGAACACCGGGATACCGGGGACAAGCCCCAGCTCCGAAGCCGCCCTGTCCGTCAGCTCTCCCGCCTTTTCATAGGAATCTATCAGTCTCGGAAGATGCTCACGCTTCACGCCGTACATCCTGCACAGTGCGTCGCTGAAGCCCTCTCTTCCCTTTCTCGTCTCATACAAAAATGTTGCGTAGGCGGAGTCCTTCGTCATGACGAACTCTCCCGTACACCTGCATATGAGATATTCCTTTACATCCAGCCATTTATACACCCGGGCGAATATATCAGGTTCGTTTTTCTGTACCCACTTGTATTTCCATATAGGGTCCTTGACGCTGGTGGAAGCGGCGCATGTGAGGCGCAGACTTTTCAGCAGCTTGAATATGTTGGCTCCCGATATGGTGATACCGTGTCCCTGACAGGCCTTCATCTCCTCCGAGGCCCGCTGGTCCATATAGCTCATGGGACGTCTCAGGGCTTTTCCTTCTTTATCTACCAGCACTATCCCCTGCATCTGTGAGCAGAAGGATATGCCGTCTATCTCTGCAGGACTTACGTCCGTCTTTGTGAAAAGCTCCCTTGTCGTGTCGCACATGGCTTTCCACCACTCGTCCGCGTCCTGTTCTGCCCCGCCGTTTTCCATTATGTAAAGACCGTAGCCGCCGTATGCGCTTTCCAGCAGCTCTATGGTCCCGTCTATACGAAAAAGACAGGTCTTGACTCCCGTCGTCCCAAAGTCGTATGAGATCACATGAAGCATCCGTATCCCTCCTTATATCTGCTCCGGCAAAAGGGCGCGGCATATGTAGTCCGTTATGTCCCCTGCCAGCTTCTCATCGTCGTCGAAGCAGTCCTCTCCGCAGAAGATCTTCATCCTCTGTCTGTAATAATCGCAGCTGTATGAGAACTGCAGCATCATCAGCATATTGTCGAACAGGAACGCTGCCAGCTTCGGGTCCCGGATATGGACCTGACTTCCTGCATCGCGGAACATCCTTTCATACAGCCCCGCCGTCCTGCTCTCTATTTCCTCCGCCAGTTCCGCCGCATATTTTTTGCAGCTTCCCGACGTTATCTCGTTGTACATGACGTAATATTCGCCGTGCTCTCTGCCGCAGCGCTGCAGCGCCCGTATTATCCTGTAGATACTCTCCTGCGGGGTATCGCTCTGCCCGAAGGCTTCCTGCAGCACTCTGTCTAAGGTCCTCAGACTGTATCTGACGCATTGCAGGAAAAAATCATCCTTGTTATCGAAGTATTTGTATATGACGCCGACGCTGACTCCCGCAGCCTTGGCGATCCTGTTTATATTGGCTCTGTCAAGCCCTTTGTCCGCGAATTCCCTGATGCCTGTCTCCATGACATAGTTCAGGGTCTCGTCGTCGAGTTTTTTGTACATGTGGTTCTCCTGTCCGGTATTTCTCGTGAATTATCGCTCACAAGTTACGTACAGTATAACACCGGCTATGCTATATTTCAAGCAGGACAATAGAAAAAGGAGTCCAAAGCATACACTCCCGGCTCCTTTATATCCGTACCCGGCTCTTCGCCGGCTTATTTCATATCTTTATTATGTGTTATGTAATAGAAAAGGTACTGCTGCGCGATGCCGCCGTACTGTCCGAAGCTTTCCTCTGCAAAGGCCGCCATGGTCTTCATGTCGTTTTCGTCTATGCCGTACAGGCGGTTCATTACCTTCTTCACCCATACGTCGATGGGGAATCTGTCCAGCTTTCCCATGGAAAACAGCGCGATACAGTTTGCCACCTTTGGCCCTACGCCGCAGTAGCCTTTGAGGGCTTCAAAGGTCTCCTGAGAAGAGACCTCGTCGCTTCCCAGACGCTCCAGGCTTTCCATGCCTTCCTCGGCCACCTGCTTTGCAGTCTCTATCAGGTATTTGGCTCGATACCCCAGCCTGCACGGTGCCAGGTCGTCAAGGGTCGCTCCTGCCAGCCTTTCCGGCGACGGCAGACTGTAAAATTCCCTGCCGCGGTATTCGCCGCTCTTTTCTCCCAGAGTCTGCGCAAGGGATTCTATGCATTTCTTGATCC
>JAETSS010000168.1 GCA_021769545.1 Eubacterium sp. | reverse complement strand
CATCCTATTCATCAGATACATGATACCATAAAATATCCCTGTATGCTGTCCACTACGTGGGGCATCATCCCTAATGTATTGTCTACTGTTATGGGATGACCCCTAAAATGTGTGTCCATTTTACAGGGTACATTTTAGTCCATAAGCGTCCGCATTCCAAAAACGTGCACCTTTTCCAAAGAAATCTTTGGAATATCTCATAATACTATGTATCCAATGTCAAGGTCAATTTGATTTTTATATTCCGATTTTAAGAAGCTCGATGAACTGCTTTGCGGTTCTCGGACTTCTTCCGTTTTTTCTGATGGCGTGGGCCTCGGCTTTTTTGAACAGCTCTTCTTCGTCCATATCTATGCCGTATTCTGCGGCGAGGGATTTGACGATCTGCAGATACTCGTCCTTATCCGGCTTCTGGAATGTGATGGCGAGGCCGAAGCGTGCGGCGAGGCTCATGGTCTCCTGCATGGTGTCGTTTAGATGCAGCTCGTCGCCGACTCTGTCTGCGAAGCTTTCCTTGACCAGATGTCTGCGGTTGCTGGTGGCGTATATCACCACGTTATTACCGCAGCCTGAGATGCTTCCTTCAAGGGTCGCTTTGAGGGCTGAGAAATTATCGTCGTTGCCTGTGAAGCTCAGATCGTCTATAAACAATATGAATTTGAGAGGGTTGGCTGCAAGCTCCTCCATGATCTGCGGGATCTGGTAGAGCTGGTTTTTCTTGACCTCTACGATTCGAAGTCCGTTAGGTGCCAGATGTGCGGCAACTGCCTTGATGGTGGAACTTTTTCCGGTGCCTGCATCTCCGTAAAGGAGCATGTTGCTGGCTCCTGTGCCGTCTATCAGTGCCTGTGTGTTTTTCATGATGAGACTGCGTTCACGCTCATATCCGAACAGCTCGTCCAGAGTCTGATAATCGGGATGTGCCACAGGGATGATCTGACCGTTTTCGAGACGGAAGAAATCGTACTTGGCGTATATGCCGTAGCCCGTTCTGGAAATATTGTTGAGCTTTTCCATGAAATCATATTTCAGGTCTATGGGTCGTGTCGTCCATGAAGGCAGGAAGCCTTCGTAGTCGATGGCATCACATACCTTGGCGGAGCTCAAGGACGCGATCTTCTGCAGTATCGTGAGCTCATGACATACAGCGTCCGAGATCGCCTTGTCCGACTGCAGTCCGGCAGCAGTGCGCTTTACATAAAAATTATCGTCCTGCACCACCAGCATCCTGATATAGTCCGTCAGACTTGCGGTGGTCTGATACAGAGAGGATACGAATCTGCTGTATTGTCCGACAGCTTCTTCGGCATCTTTGTCGCATACGAATTCGAGAAGCTCCCTCAGATTCTTTATTACGATATCGTCCTTTATCTGTGAAAAGACAGTGAGTGTATCCATCTCCATCTTTAATTGGTTAAAATATTTTTTCATTATAATGACTCCTGTAAATTAAAAATTGTTGTATTGATAGATTCTATTTATTATACTATATTATGTAATAAAATATGGAAGTGAAAATGATTTTATTGTGAATTATTTCAGATAAATCGACGGAGGGATCAATGAGACTTAACAAATATATCGCATATGCAGGCGTTTGCAGCAGACGTAAGGCGGACGAGCTCATATCCAACGGCAATGTGAAGATCAACGGCGTTGTGGTAAAGGAGATGGGAGTCGATGTTGCGGAAGGGGACGTCGTAGAGGTCAACGGCAGTGTGATAAACGCAGAGCATAAGAATGTATACGTGGCAGTCAATAAGCCGCTGGGATATATAACATCCATGGAGGATGACAAGGGCAGAGCTACGGTGGCGGAGCTGGTGGCAGATATACCGGAGCGCCTTTTTCCGGTGGGCCGGCTCGACTATAATACTACAGGGCTGCTGATAATGACCAACGACGGACAGCTTACCTATACCCTTACTCATCCTAAGCATGAGGTGTATAAGACGTATGTCGCAAAGGTGGCAGGCGTCATTTCGGATGCGCGTATCGCAAAGCTCCGCAGGGGCGTTGATATCGGTGGATTTGTCACGTCTCCAGCAAAGGTCAGGCTGATAAAGCAGATGCCGAGATATGCCATAGTGGAGATAAAGATAAGAGAAGGGAAAAATCGTCAGGTAAGAAAGATGTTTGCCGCAGTTGGCAATAAGGTACAGGAGCTTAAGCGTACGGAGATGGGAGAAATAAAGCTGGGCAGACTGATGGAAGGACATTACCGTAAATTGACGAGACAGGAGATAGAGTATCTTAAAAGCTTGTAAAGGGGAAACGACATGAAAAACGGTAAAAGGATATTGACATATTTTATCATAGCGGCGTTGATGGTCTTCATGCTGATGCCGACCATGGCATCGGCGGTGGACGGTACCATCGTGGAGATTTCAAGTGCGGAGGATCTGAAAAAGTTCGCTGAGAACGTCAACACAGGAGAGACATATGAAGGAGAAACGGTGATCCTCAAGAAGGATATCGTGCTCAGCAGTGAATGGACTCCGATAGGAAATGGCGTTAGAAGCGGCTCGGGATATACCGGGAATGCTTTCAGGGGCATTTTTGACGGAAACGGAAAAACCATCAGCGGGCTTACCATAAAAACAGATCCACAGAATGCCGATGCAGGTATGGGTCTTTTCGGAGTACTTGACGGAGGGACTGTAAAGGATCTCAAGCTGTCGGGGGTGGATATAGCTCTGCCGGGAAGTGAATGTGCCGGAGCCGCAGTGGGACTCATGGTAAACGGAGCCACGGTGAAGGGCGTTACGGTAGACGGATCTGTTTCTGCAAAACGCGGAAACGGCGGTATCGCCGGGCGTATGACTGTCAGCGGGACGATAGCTGAGTGCGTCAACAATGCGAAGGTCACAGGTGCGTCAGCCAATGTAGGCGGAATAGTAGGCGCAGCTTACTACACCGGACAGGGAAAGTCCATGTATATAACACGCTGTGAAAATAACGGTGATGTTATTGGAAACGGTGGAGTAGCAGGCGGTATAGTGGGCCTGTCCGCGGCATATGTTGAAGGCTGCAGCAATACGGCGCCGGTGACCGGTTCGGGAACGAGTATAGGCGGAATAGCGGGAGAACAGCAGAACCATGGCAGCATTACGGACTGTGTCAACAGTGGTGATGTGACGAACAGTAATAATGCAGCGTACGGAACCGGAGGCATAGTCGGATGGATCAGATACAGCGGCGATCAAGCTGCATATCCGGTAAAGAGCATGATCCATGTGGAGAAAAATGTAAACAGTGGAAATATCAGCGGTGGAAACGATGGCGGCGGTATTGTCGGCACGTTGTATAATGCGGGAGTTGTCTGCGGCAACGAAAATACGGCAAGGGACATAAGAAGTTCCAACTTCGCGGCTGGCATCGTTGGCAATATGCAGGATAATGAAACTCCGTCAGGTATCGGAAAAACCGATTTTAGTATCTATAATAACGTTTCAATGACCCCGGATGTGAGCATCAGCGGAAAATGTACCGATACTTATGCGTATAACAACCCGGATCCGGGCAACGTCAGGGGTTTCGTAAAGGACAATGCAGAC
>JAETSS010000167.1 GCA_021769545.1 Eubacterium sp. | reverse complement strand
CGACTCAGGCATCGGACGGTCCGGTAAAGAACGGCATCAATGATCTCACAGAAGCCATGGAAAAGGCAGGATGCCGCTTATGTTGGTGAAGAACGATATAACAGACGATGCACTGACATTATCACCTATCCAGCCCATGATCATATTGGCGAACTCAGTCAGCTTTTCGGAAAGCATCCCCTCAGGCACGTTGTTGGCTATCCAGTTCCTGAAGGTATCTTCGTATTTCATGACGCCTTCGACAAGATTGGTAAAGGTGGTCGATAGATTTGCAATGACCACTCTGCCGAATATCATGACAGCGAAGCCGTATATTATCGCTATTACCGCAGCAATGACTACAATATATGTTATGATGACGCTCAGCAGATGACGAAGATTCTTTTTCTTTTCGGCTTTTAACGGGTCATCCGGCAGCTTTATGAATCGGCACACGAGCTTCGTATCTATCATTTCAGACAGAGGATTGAGCAGATATGCCAGGATAAGTCCCAGTATCAGCGGCCAGAACGCCTCCAGCAGAATGCTGATGCAGTGATAGAGAGTGGACGCTATCCATCCGATGTTTTTTACCAGAAAAAACATGATGACGAGAAGCACTGCATTGAATACGATAAAAAAACTTCCCTTCATAAAGCCCCTGTCGTGCATTATTTCTTTAAATTTGTTCATACTCGTTCCTCCAATATTAAATCTCTTTTCTCCAATATCAAATTATTATATACTAATACCGTCAGGTTATCAATAACAACCGGCCTTTGCGCACCGCGCCGCAGCTGATATATTCATATCATACAGGCCTTGCGCGGATATATCATATAAGGAGAAACATTCATGGAAAATATCAGGATACCGGAGCTTCTGGCGCCGGTGGGCGGATGGCCGCAGCTTCGTGCCGCCGTGCAGAACGGAGCCGATGCGGTATACATGGGCGGTCCGCTCTTCAACGCACGGATCAAAGCGGAAAATTTCACCCACGAGGATATGAAGGAAGCCATCTGCTATGCCCACGACAGAAATGTCCGTGTATATGTAACGATAAATACTCTCATAAAGGATAGTGAGCTTGAAAAAGCCTTTTCATACGTAAATTTTCTGTACGGAGCAGGAGCCGACGCGGTGATACTGCAGGACATGGGGCTCGCGCGTCTGGTGAGAAAGTATCTGCCAAAGATGGATATGCATCTGTCTACTCAGGGTACGGTGTACAACAAATGGGCCGTGGAAAGCGCAAAGCACCTGGGTTTTTGCAGGATCGTACCTGCAAGGGAGCTGTCTCTTGATGAGATAGAAGATTTTTCCGCAGAATGCCATGGCGGCGACAATTACTGTGAAGTAGAGGTATTCGTACACGGCGCCCTTTGCATGTGCTATTCGGGACAGTGCCATATGAGCAGGGTCATAGGCGGGGTCAATGGCAGGAGCGGCAACAGAGGGCTGTGCGCTCAGCCCTGCAGACTGGCATATGAGGATGAAGCGGGAAAGGACAGGTTCCTTTTGAGTCCCAAGGATATCTGTACGGTAGATATGATCCTGGAGCTCTGCCGCGCGGGGGTGGATTCCTTCAAGATCGAAGGCCGTCTGAAGTCGCCTCAGTATGTGGCGATAGTCACCTCCGTATACAGGAAATATCTGGACATGTACAGGGCTGTAGGCAAGGTGGAGGTTTCCGGCGAAGACAGGCAAAAGCTTCTGCAGATATTCAACAGAGGCGGCTTCAGCAGCGGCTATCTTCGCGGAAATCCGGGCGAGAAGATCCTTTCGGGCCGTAGCCCCAAGAATCAGGGCATATATGTCGGAACTGTCAGGAGTTTCAGGAAAGGCAGCACCCTTATAGATGTAAAGCTGGAGAAGCCCCTTTCCATAGGCGACGGCGTTGAGATACGGAGCGGCAAGGTCACCGGAAATGTGATATCGTATCTCAAACCGCTCGGAAACGGCGAGGCCCGTATCGGCGATATAAAAGGGAAAGTGCGCGTCGGTGATAAAGTATACAAGGTGACCGATAAAAAACTGCTGACAGCGGCTGAGAGGTCCTGTGAAAGCGATTTTAAGAGGAAGCTCCCGGTGGCGATGGACTTTACGGCGAGAAAAGGCAGAAGCCCGCGCCTTTCCATAAAAGAGCTGACGGAGGGCGGAGTGTCGGCTGAAATCGATACGGAAACCATAGCCCAGCAGGCAATAAACAGACCGCTTGCGGAAGAACGGGTAAAGACTCAGCTGGCAAAGCTGGGCGATACCGTATTTGAAGCGGAGCGCATAACTGTGGATATGGACGATGACATATCGCTGCCCGTATCGTTGATAAACGGCATGCGCCGTGAAGCATCGGAGGCTTTGCTTGCAAAAAAGAGGGAGGCCTTTACAACGCGCAGGCCGCTGCCGGATGAGGAACTGAGACGTATAAGCAGTCTTGAAAGGCTGGGAGATGAGACTTTCTTCAAAGAACATGGCGAAGGAAAGCGCGGGGTATACATATACAGCAGAAGCGCTGCCGAGGACTTTCGCGCAGAGGGCTCAGCAGCACAGATGCGACCGGACAGCCTTTGCATACCGCTGGAGCTTTATATGGAAAAGGAACTGCGGGAAAGGCTCGCCGGTGAAACGGAGAAGCTGGGGGCGAAGCTGATCCCGTATATACTCAATATAAGTAAGGGAAATACGGATCATTATATAGAAGAGAATTTTTCGGATATCATTGAAGCGGTGAAAGACACCGGTATAATGACAGGAAATCTGGGCTGGATAGAAAGGTTTATCACGGCGGGTGTAAAGGTGTACGGTGATCACGGATTGAACGTATATAACGGACAGAGCCTTAAGGCGTTTCTGGAGATGGGCGTGGATATAAGGGCCTATTCACATGAAGCGGAGAACTTTCATTGTGGGAGTATTCCTCTCATGATAACCGAGCATCCGGTGACGGCTGATCGTTTTATCGACAGGAAAGGTGCAGGCTACAGCGTGATGAAGTGGTACAGCGGTGATAAGTATCTGATATTTTCCGATGAAGAGAAGGAGCCGGGCACCGGAGATGAGCTTATGATGTCATATGTGCGCTGACGTGAAAAAGCTGCAGAAAAAAATATCGAAAAAATCTATGCAGATATAATGAAAGTTATGGGGTGCTTTTGAATAAAAATGGGGGAAGAAAACCCACGTGATCTATATGCTCACGTGATATAAAGGCCGTGAAACGATAGAAAAATAAGCACTGTAAATGTTGCAAATAAAGGGATACAGCGATCGCAGGGAAATAAATGCAAAAAAATATCGAAAAAGGTGTTGACATTGGAAGCAGTGTTTGGTAATATAAACAAGCTGTCACGGAGAACAGAACAGAGACAACGAAAAACTTCGAAAAAAAGTTAAAAAAGTAGTTGACAAACTGAGTGACATGCGATATACTAAAAAAGCTCGCCAAGAGCGAGAGAGACCGGAAAAAACAAAGCGTTTCAGAAGGTCATGAACACTGAAAACTTCATAGTGTAGAAATTTGAGTCAAAACAAAATTTGATTTAAAAGGATACTATACACAACCTGAAAAATGGAAAATGTA
>JAETSS010000166.1 GCA_021769545.1 Eubacterium sp. | reverse complement strand
GCATAGATGGTCAGGGTGTTTTCGTCAAGCTGCCATTTATCCGTATATATGGTCTTGGTGACATGAGCGTATTTGCCGTTTACCAGCGCTATCATGTGACCTATGTAATAGCCTATAGCTTCTTCCTTCGTCTGTATCAGGTCGGAATATCTCAGCTCCAGCTTTATGTCCTCGATATCCTTGAGCCTGCCATGGAGCGATCTTCTGAATTTGTCAACCGCTTCATAGGGCAGTACGAAATTAAGCTCCAATATCAGGGTCAGTATTCCTGTTTCCCTTGATATCACAGCCTTTTCGATCTCTATATCTATATCGTCCTTGGTGTAGCCTCCAAGCTTTGAAAAATCAATCGAGCTTTCCAGTATTTCTTTCATATTCTTCCGCCATTTTGATTATCTCGTCTGCTATATCTTCTTCCTTCACCGTTCGTATTATCTCGCCTCCTGCAAAGAGCACGCCCTTGCCCTTGCCGCAGGCAACGCCTATATCGGCGCCCCTTGCCTCTCCCGGGCCGTTGACAGCACATCCCATGACAGCTATCTTGAGACTCCTGACTCCCTTGTCCTGCAGCACCTCAACACGCTTTTCCACAGCGTCTGCAATGACCTGCAGATCCACCTCTGTCCTTCCGCATGTAGGACACGACACTATCTCGATGCGGTCCTTTCTGAGACCTACCGCCGACAGCAGTTCCTTTGCAAACACAACTTCCTCCACGGGATCGGCCGTAAGGGAAACTCGCATAGTATCTCCTATACCCTCAAGGAGCAGCGCCCCTATGCCCGCCGCAGACTTGACTTTTCCTCTTGCAAGGGTCCCCGCTTCGGTAACACCTATATGAAGCGGATAGTCTGACCTTTCGCTTACTATCTTATATGCATCGAAATTCATCTTCACATCCGAGGATTTGAGGGATATGACGATATCGTCAAAATCGTACTTTTCCAGCATCGCCACGTTTCGAAGGGCGCTCTCGGCGAGTCCCTCTGCAGTGACGCGTCCGTATTTCGCCAGAATATCCTTTTCCAGAGATCCTGAATTGACTCCTACTCTTATGGGGATGCCCTGCTTCTTCGCAGCCTCCACCACCCGGCACACGTTTTCCTCTGCACCGATGTTTCCCGGATTTATCCTTATCTTGTCGGCTCCCGCTTCAATGGCCGCCAGAGCCAGCTTATAGTCAAAATGTATATCGGCAACGAGAGGGACGTCAGCCCTTCGTTTTATCTCTCTGAATGCATGTGCGGCGTCCATATCGGGCACCGCAAGTCTTACTATCTGACAGCCGGCCGCTTCCAGAGCCTTTATCTGCTCCAGCGTCTTATTGACAGCGGCTGTATTTGTATTGGTCATGGACTGGATGGAAACGGGCGCGCCTCCGCCGATCTTCACATCTCCGCAAAAAACACTTTTCTTCATATCTGCTTTTTTATACCTCTTTATTACACTTATACCTGTCTGTCTTATATTATATTCTTCTCTTACGAAAACAGCGGGACTATGAACCTGAAAATATCGTTCCACGTGACGTACACCATAAGCAGCATGAGAAGGACTATACCGATAAAATGTATCTTTCCTTCCATTTCATCCGTCACTCGTTTTCCCGTTATCTTTCTTATGATCAGGAACAGCAGCCTTCCTCCGTCCAGAGCAGGAAACGGCAGCATGTTCATTATCGCAAGGTTAAGGCTCAGAAGCGCAGCCAGATAGACCACGTATATGATACCCGCCTTGGCTGTATCGCTTACCGCATAAACTATGCCCACAGGACCGCTCAGTTCCTTGGTGGAAACCTCTCCCGTAAACAGCTTCTTGATAATGTCATACATCATCACCGTCATATCGCCGGTATTTCTGATACCGGCACCCACCGAAGCGATGACGTTGTGCTCTATTACAGGCGTGATGCCGATCTTGTATCTTCCGGCTTCCTCATCGTACTCCATGGAGGATGTCAGTGTCTCCTCTTTTCCGTCTCTGATGACAGTTATACTTGCAGTCTCCTCCCTGCTTTCGCCGATGACGCCTATTATGTCGTTCCACTCATTTATTTCACTGCCGTTTATATCGATGATCTCATCACCTGTCTCAATTCCCGCTTCATATGCAGGCGAATCGTCCAGCACCTGATCGATCACCGTAGTAGCCTGACCTGACCAGAATGCTATTATTATCATCAGTATCACCGCAGTGATGAGATTCATCAGAGCTCCCGCCGCCAGAACTATGGCCCTCTGCCACGCAGGCTTTCTATTGAATGCTCTCTCATCATCCGAGTCCTCATCCTCGCCCTCCATGGCGCAGAACCCTCCTATGGGAAATATCCTCAGTGAATACAGCGTTTCTCCCTTCTGTCTCTTGAAAAACGCAGGTCCCATACCGATGGAAAACTCGTTGACCTTCACGCCGCACGCCTTTGCAGCGATAAAATGTCCGAACTCGTGTACAAATATCAGTAAACAAAATATTATAATCGCATAGATTATAGTCATAGGCTTCCTCCCGCTATATCATACTCCTCATTTTCTCTCTTATCTTCATATCTTCTTCCAATATTCCCTCTATATCAAGATTATATTTCGGCACGTGCTCTTCCATTACCTTTACCAGATTTTCCTGTATGTCGATGAATCTGATCCTTCCATTTAGGAACATATCCACCAGCACCTCGTTGGCTCCGTTGAGCACCACCGGATAGCTTCCGCCCCTTCTGCACGCTTCGTATGCGAGGCCCAGCGGCTTGAATACCTCCGTATCCGCAGGATAGAAGGTCATGCCCTCCTTCAATGCAAAGAAATCGAGCTTTTCTCCCGTATATGACATATCCAGCCTGTCAGGATATGAAAATGCATATGCTATCGGCATCCTCATGTCCGGCAGTCCCATCTGACCGATAACGCTTCCGTCCGCGTATTCCACGGCGGAATGCAGCACGCTCTGAGGATGTACCACCACCTGTATATTCTCTGCAGGTACATCGAAGAGCCATTTGGCCTCTATCACTTCCAGCCCCTTGTTCATCATGGTAGCCGAGTCTATGGTTATCTTCTTTCCCATGAACCAGTTGGGGTGTGCCAGCGCCTGCTGCAGCGTCACATCTTCAAGCTGTTTCAGACTGTAGCCGCGGAACGGTCCGCCTGACGCCGTAAGTATGATTCGCCTTACAGGGTTGTTCTCATTTCCCTGCAGGCTCTGGAAAATGGCACTGTGCTCGCTGTCTACAGGCAGCAGCTTCACACCTCTGCGCTTTACAGCCTCCATGACAAGCTCTCCGCCTACCACGAGTGTCTCCTTGTTGGCAAAGGCAATATCCTTTCCCGCTTCTATGGCTGCAAGGGTAGGCTCCAGCCCTCTCATTCCCATGAGGGAGTTCAGCACCATATCGCAATCCTCCATGGAAGCGATGGTCGCAAGACCTTCCTTGCCGTGGAACACTTCCAGTCCCTTGAACCTTGCTGCGATCTTTGCTGCATCTTCTTCACGTTCTACGCACACTGCCTGCGGTCTGAATCTTTCTATCTGACTGCAAAGCAGTTCTATGCTCTTTGCACATGAAAGCGCAGCGACAGAAA
>JAETSS010000165.1 GCA_021769545.1 Eubacterium sp. | reverse complement strand
CGAATCCATGCTTTATGCATGCGAAAAAGACCTTTTCATCCGTCAGCTGTACCGGCTTTTCCTCTCTTACGGAAAGTCTCAGTACCGCCGAATCCACCTTCGGTCTCGGAACGAATACTTCCTTGGGCACGGATGCTATCTGTTCTACCGTACAGTAATACTGTACCGCTACCGATAATGCCCCGTATATTTTGCCTCCCGGGGAAGCCTTTATCCTGTCGGCGACCTCTTTCTGCATCATTATCGTGATGCTCTCCGCCTCCACTCCCTTTTCCAGAAGCTCCATGATTATAGGGGTGGTTATATAATACGGAAGATTTCCTATGACCTTGACTCCTCCGGTAAAATTCCCGGCGGCCCGTTCTTCCTCTATGATCTTATTCAGGTCGGTCTTGAGTATGTCCTGATTTATCACCCTGACATTGTCATATCCACCCAGCGTTTCTTCCAATATGGGTATCAGCTTCTTATCTATCTCCACCGCAACGACCTTCATTGCAGCTTCCGCAGCCTCGGCTGTCAAAACTCCGATGCCGGGGCCGATCTCGATGACGAGGTCTTCCTCTCCGATCTCGGAGCCTTCTATGATCTTTTCTATAACGCTCTTGTCGGTAATAAAATTCTGCCCCAGACTCTTTGACAGTTTAAAATCGTGCCTGTCCTTGATGGCCTGGATGGTAGAAGGTGCATATAATTTCATCTATATCTCCCTGAGAGCCTTGTAAAACTCATCCTTCGTGATTCCAAATTTATTGAGCCGCTGAAGCAGCTTCTTGCCGTTGCAATAGCCTATCCCCAGCGCTTTTCCCAGTTCCTGCCTCAGATGCGCGGAATCAGGGCGTCCCAGCAGCCCCGCCTCCATCAGATCCTCCATCTCAAAGCCTTCACCGCTCTCTTTCTTTTCTATGGAGCAGTGAGCTTTGGCCAGAGCCTGTCTGATGCTTTCGGGAGAGGCATTTTCTATACCTATATCGCCGTCTCTGGTGGCTGCACGTCTGTCCAGAAAGGCCTCCTTTGCTTCCGGAAATCTTTCCAGCAGCCTGCGCCTTATCTGCTCTCCCGCATGGTCCGGGTCTGTGAACACTATTATGCCCTTTTCCGTGTAAGCCTTTTCTATGAGGTTCCAGGTTTCTCTTGTTATACCATATCCATGTGTTTCTATTGTGACGGCATCGACACTTTTTTTGATAGCATCGGTATCATCACGACCTTCGACCACTATTATCTCTTTTATCTTCATTATTTTCCCCTCAGTCTTCTTCCTCTTCCGTCGTTTCTTCGGTCTCCTTGGTTATCTCGTCAGGGAAAATATATATGGTCTCGCCTTTTTTGATAAGCCTGAGCTGGTCACGGGCCTGCTCCTCTATATTGGTCAGGTCGTTGGTCTTCTCCAGCTCCTTCGCCAGACGTTCCTTCTCTTCCTCGTAAGCCTCACGCTGCGCCTTCACATCGTGCTGCTCTTTTTTCAGCGATATTATATTTAGCAGTGAAAGTAATATCAGTCCGCCTATGAGCACAACAACAAGACCGATCATCAAACGCCGTCTGTTACGGTTTCTTCTGATGGCCATTTTGCCTCGCGTCTTCTGCTGGGCTGCATGCTTCGCTTTCGCTTCTTCCTTTTCCCGTTCCGCTCTTCTTTTGGCCAGCCGCTGCTTCCTGGCCTCTTCCATGTCTATGACCTGGCTGTTGTTTTTGAATTCTTTACTGCGTCGTCTTTTACTCATATTCCGATTATCCCACGCGCTCCCTTTACGTTAAACTTTATCTGCGTTCATTTCGCCGTAAGTTCTAAGCTCTGTCTGCGCTTTGCTTGCCAATCGCTAAGAGCTTTTGGCATCTGTCTCATCTCGGCTCTGCCTACGCATCCGCTTGTCAGTCGCCGGATCGAGGACATCATACCATGGCATTCCTTTGAAAATACGATCCTCCTGCCATGATTCAATGAACGCTTCATCTTTCACTTCAATTTCCTAGCGTTCATTATACCACAGCATATTTTTTTCCACAATAACAGCCCTATGAAAAAGCCCAATATCGCATGAAGCGACGGCTTCCCGAAGGCGCAGTAATAGAGAAATGCGGAAAGGGCGGCTGCAGATGCCGCCCAGAATCCGATCTCCCCGATGCTCCTGATAAGCCTCGACCTGCTCCTGCTCTGCAGGTATTTTTTTAGCTGCCAGAGGCTTTCCGTCAGTATGCCTGCACAGAGCATCACGGACAGCGTCTTTGCCTGCTGCAGAATAAGCTCTGTAAGATCTATCATCATTTCATCAGCTTGGCAAAAAACCCTTTTTCGCCCTTTTCCTTTACCTTGACGTACATCACCGAGTCGATGGTCCCCACGATAACGGCGCGTCCTTCGTTGAGATCCAGCAGCTGTATATGCAGCTTGGCTCCCTTGATTATCATGGCGCCTTTACCCAGTGTGGCTCTCACCTCATCCTCGTCGAAGCTGTCGATCTCCTTTATGTCCGTCACGGTTATCGTCTCTCTGTTGTCTATCGCAACTGTATGATTTTCCACAAGCCCACCTCCTTCGGTAAATTATATTTTTTACCGCGGGAGGTTAGAACACAGAAAAAAACCTGCATGCAGATTTGATGTCATATCTGCACGCAGGCTATGTTTTTACGGTAAATAGTTCAGTGGATTTTTAGCCTCTCCGTTTACTCTTATTTCAAAGTGTGAATGCGGTCCGGTACTCCTTCCCGTATTTCCCGATTCAGCGATATGCTGTCCCTGGAATACTTTGTCACCTTTGCTTACAAGCAACTGGCTGTTATGAGCATACCTGGTCTCCATGCCGTTCTGATGGTCGATGATGACGAGATATCCATACGATCCGTTATATCCCGAATATGTTACTACTCCGCCGTCGGCGGCGAGAACGTCGCTGCCTACAGGACATCCCAGATCTATTCCGTAATGCATACGGCCCCATCGGCCTCCAAAATTGGAGGTCAGCGTATATCCTCCGGACAACGGCCAGATGTATTTTCCGGAGCCTACCGAAGGCGGTCTTTCCTTGGAGCCGACCATGATTATCTCAGATACAGGCTCCTTTTTAACGTTGGTTACGAGAGGCGTCTCTTCCTTCTCTTCACCGTTGACGAGGACTATCCTTGACGTTATTTCGCTGAGACCGTCTTCGCCCTTCTGCTTCGTCTCCGTGTATCCTTCATACAGCTCAGGATCGTCCTGCTCCTGTACCTCATGCTCCACCACCTGCTCGTAAGTCACCTGTTCGGTTATCTTCACTGTCAGTATCGGCGCCGTCTGATCTATCTTGAGCACGCTTCCCACTTCCAGCTTTTTCGGGTTGACATCCTGGTTGGTTTTCATGATATCCTCTTCCGTCACCGAGTATAGCTTGGCTACGTCGGCAAGGGTCTCACCTGCAACGACCTTGTGCATGGTCTCCTTCTCTCCGCTGGTGCAGAGCTTTTCCACCATTTCCTTTTCGGTGGAAACGTCCTGCAGGTCGGTGTTGCTGGACTTTATGTCTACCTTCTCAATGAAGACGGCTTCTTCTATTTCAGCGCCTTCCCTCTTGCTGCTGTACCTGTCCTTGATGTCCTGCAGCACATCGGCTGCCACTTCCTTGCTCTCTA
>JAETSS010000164.1 GCA_021769545.1 Eubacterium sp. | reverse complement strand
CTGTTTGTTGTGCCATAAAATCCATAATTATTCACATATTTTCAATGTACATAGTTTTGATAACTAAAATTCATTTTTTCTAAAAAACTACTTGATTTTTATATAGTTAGCTCCTTCATTTTTTTCAAAGCGCCGTTTTCCATATTTACACCGGCGAAATATGTATCGGCATCTATCCATTTTGTACTATCCTTGCTGTCTGCCTCCTTTACTTGCAGCTTGAAGGTTGCCGTCAGATCCCCCAGATAGCCTGTGGTGATCTTATTGCCGGACTCATCCTGCCACTTCTTGCTGAACGGAACATCGGTATAGATGGAGTTGATCATCGGGTTCATCGGGTGGTTTATCACGGTTCCATCATTTATATTCCACCAGCCCCACATGTCGTTATCGTTGTCTAATCGATAAGGCTCAACCTCTTTTGCCGCTGTTGTCGATTTTTCTATGACATATTGCCACTCCATTCCGTTTGGCGCGTATCGTTCGAAATCTTCGATGGTCCAGATCCAGCACTTTTCACTGCTCTTATCAGCGTACCAATATTTGTCTTCCTTAAGATCACATTTGATATCGTCAGCCTTATACCCTTTAATATGATCCTCAAATTCTATGTGGAATTTATCTTTATCTGCTTCCGTTGTCGGAAGTGTAAGCGTTGCAAACTTCTCACGTATAGCATTGTTTTGACCCGGCTGTGAATTCGCGTTGCGATATATTGTCACAGTTATCGTTTCCGGTCTCAGTTCAAAGGCATTATCATAATCCCGCCATATCTTGCGCATTGCAAGTGGATATTTCTCCTGCTCATTGCCCTTGAACTCGTTGAGGAAGGTTGCCGCAGGTGTCAACGATATAGACGTATCCTGATCTGCCGTAACACTCAGCTTATCGACTGAAACGTTATCTTTGTTCACGTCTTTATTGACCTCTTCTTTCGACAGATCTCCTTTTGCCGCCCAGGTATTATAGCCATCAAGATACTTTTCTTTTACCTCGGTGATCTTATACAGATATTCAGAGCCGTTTGGAGCGTACTTTTCCAGACCTGTGAAGGTCAGCGTTCCGGTAACGTAATCTTTATCGGCATCAGGGACCGTCCCTGTCTGATTTTCATGTGCCGTTTTGATCTCTTCACTGCTCAGCATCTTTTCCTGATTAAAGGTTTTGTCCTTTATCGGCTCTCCCACAGGATTTCCATCTTTATATTCATCGTAATAATATCGTTCCAGCTTGAACTTTACTGCCGGATAGACGTATTCTATTCTGTCCTTATTGTATTTATTTGCCTTCGTCTCCAGCTTCATGATCTTCTTGACCGCCAGAGAGCCTTTCACTCCGTTATATGCGTTGGTGGCTACGAAGTTTTTCTCGCCCGGCTGGGTGGTATCGAAGATACCTGCACGGTCATCGCTGTCTGCAGCGCCTCCGGCTGTCGCCGTCCGGCCGGACACCTTTGTTTCATGTCCGTCTGCCCAGATGATGCTGTCCTCCACCAGCGTATAGACATATCGTCTGCCCTGCTCATCGTACTGCGGCAGTTTGGCAGCGCTTTCCCCTTGTGCCGTCACCTCTTTGCCGTTTTCGTCGGCAGGCTTGCCATCTGTTGTTGTACGGTGATCGATGGTAAACTTATACGTTCCGGTTTTTTCGGGGTCCGCCCACTCCTTTACCGTCAATGTAGCGACGAACTCCTTCTGTACATTGGCATCAGCAGCGGCAGCCGGGTCAGCAGCCGCCTTTTTTGTTTCCAGCGAGCGATATACGCTGAATTTGATTGCAGGCAGATCCGTTTTAGGCCAGCTGTTAGGCAGTGACTGCCACAGCTTGCGCCCCTCGATGGTCACATTTTCATCCAGTCTGTTGCTGAAATATCCCCCTTCAAGAAGCATGTAATCGGGATATTGATAATGCTTATGGGGCTGATCTTTCGGGTCGATTTTGTATTCATCCGGCACTTTATATGCCTCCGCCGGATCATTGAAGCCATATTTGAGATATTCTTCTTCAAGGTCCTCTCCATCATTATTGATTCGGGCCGTGCCGATCTTTATCATGCTATCGGTTACGGTCTCCGGCCAGTCCGTATCAGTTCCGCTGCCCGCATCACCGTCTGTACCTTTTCCGCCAGCTGCAGACCCGGCGGCAACCTTCTGCTTTGAACTGCTCTTTCCCGCATCGGCATTACCTGTGATATAATATGCTACGTCTGCATAATCGAACTGCCTGATATTTACCTTGGCACGCTCTACGGCGTAGTAATAATACTCTCGTCCGGTCTTTTCATCGTACTTAGGCAGATTATCCAGTACCGCATGCCAGTGGTTCTTGTCATTACCGTTATCCAGGACCTCGTCTTCAAAGGTTTCATTCACGCTGCTGTCCCAGCGGTAATCTTTGATATACGGCTCAACGACCTGCGTTAGATTATCAGCATCTCCTGACTTGGCTGTCACGGTGTCATCATGCACCATCTGATAGATATCCAGATAGATATCCGGGCGGTTTCCGTTGGAATAGGCATAGTATTCGTCCCTCAGCTTATGCCAGTAGACCGTCTTAGTGCCCTGCAGGCGGTTGGTGAACTCGATGGTCTGTTGATCGGAGCCGATGGCTCTCGCGTGCAGATGCAAAGCATCCAGCAGACCTGCAATCCTGCCGTCTTCCTTATCGCCTACCTTATAGCTATGTCCCGTGATGGAGTGGCGATACTCCCTGAGCTTCTGCTCAAGGTCAGGGTAGTTCTTGGGATATCCCGTCAGATGTTTCTCCAGATATTCATCCATATCCTGAATGACCTCGCCTTTGTTATCCAGCCAGACCTCTTCCACGGCATAGTGCATCACTGCGCCGTTAACGTCGTATTTAGGGATGTTGTAAAAATAGTATTCCTTCCGGTCCTCGTTCCTGTTATCCGGGTCACCAAAGGTTATTTCCTGCACAGCAGCAGCATTCTTTCCTTCATTATCCAAAACAAACTGCTGTCCTGCTCCCACGTCTACGATGCCCTTGTCGTTTTCATCTTTGATTTTATATTGGTCTGGGGCCTCTGCATCGAATTTCAGCCGCAGGGAAAGAGTAGGTCTGTCATTTTCAGCCATATTATCAAACGCTTCAATCAGCGCCTTCCTCAGCATGCCGTTGTTGTCCTTCCACAGCTTGCTTACGGTGATATCCACATCGTTGACTCTGCGGTTTCGAACGGAAAAAACATGCTCTCCCAAAACGTACTGTTTCCCTGTATAGGTAACCTCGTAATTGTGATACGCACCTGTGTACGTTCCCTTTACGAATGCAGGCTTCTTCCAGTCTGCATCATCTGCATATTCGACCTTGCTTTTATTTCCGTCTGCTCCTACCTCCGCTTCCTTGATATAGATATCGTCGACCTGTACTTTATCAGCATCTTCTTTATCATTGATAGTGAAAAAAGCGCTCCACTCGTTTTCATCGTTCAGAGTCACCTCTCCCAGCTTCTTATCTTTCGTACCGACAGCCCTTGCATACACCTCGATACTCACCGGCTCGCGGTGGGTGATATCGCTGTCGTCAGCCCACTCCTTGCGTATCAGGATACGCTCACCCGGGCCCGGATTGTTGGTGATCGTCGTCTCGTA
>JAETSS010000163.1 GCA_021769545.1 Eubacterium sp. | reverse complement strand
TGGGCTTCCAGTTCCTTGCGGCGCAGCTCCTCCTGGCGAAGCCTCTCCTTCTCGGCATCGCGCTTTGCCTGCTCTATTATGGCCTGCTTTGCCGCAATGATCTCTTCGGTATCCTCAAGGTATATATCTTTCTTCACGTCCTGCCCGGAGACTTCCTGAGCAGGCTCCACCTCTATGGAAAGATCATCGTTTCGGAGGTTCTCCACGCTTTTTCTAAGGCTGAGGATGTCCTCGTATATCTTCTTGGCATCCTCATTCTGAGCAAGGAATTCCTCTCTGCTCATGGTCTGACGCGTGACTTCCTCCGTCTGCTCCTGCGGTGTTACCTGTTCATTAAGTTTATCTTTTCCTTTGTTACCTCTCGAAAACATTGGCATTTTTCTCCTGTTTCAAGCATTCCGGTATCCTTGCATTTAGGACACCTGTATTTTATATCCATGAAATCCATTTCAAAGCCGTTGTCCGTAAGCAGAAACGCCTTTTCCATATTGAGCGAATCCACCCTGGTCCTGATCTCTTCCATGGCTTTCTTTCGGTCTACCCTGTCGGAAATAATGATCTTGGAAATTTCCGCACTGCTTGTGTTTATCTCTCTCTCGATATCCCTTATCCTCGGTACCTTCTCGTATACCTGAGCACGGCGGGCTTCCGCCTCCTCCTCGTCCTTGAGCCGCAGAGCTTCGTAATACTTCATTATCTCTCCGGTAGTCACATCCTTCCTGACTCCGGCGTCTCTGCCCTTCTGCTCCTCGTACCAGTTCACCAACACTTTGTTGACGTAATTTATATTGGGGCTTGATATCCCCGAGGTCTTGCTGCACGCAGACAGTACCTTTTCCAGGGAAAAGCCCATAGTCTCGAACCACGTATCCATGATGCGCTGCTCTTCCTCCGTGGCGTTTCTGGAAAAGCCCAGAGCGCGGAAGACCCTCCTGTAAAGGTGCTGCTTCTTGTCGTTCTCGCTGAGATATTTCTCCACCGATATGACGTCCCGCAGTCCCTCTTCGGTCCATTTTCTGATGACCGTCGTTATATATTTGATATTGTCATGCTTCTTCTGGATACAGTAGGAATATCCGTAAACGATCACCTCCGGAGCCGCGCTGAAATCGTTTATCAGCGACATGATCTCCATCATCTCCGTGCTTGGTATCGTCCTGCCTGTGATCTTTTCGATCTGGGCGAACATTCCCTTTATCTCCTTGTCCTCGAGAAAGCCCTGAGCCCCCGGATCTACAGCGAACCGCTTCCTGCTCTTTTTCTCACCGTAAAGCTGTTCTTTAAGGACGACGAATTCTATATCGTAGTCGAATTTATCTTCCGGGGACTTCCGTATCTTCCTTACGGTGCCCATACGCTCCCAGTATGTCCACGCCTTGAGCACGTCCTCATGATCCATGGCAAGATGCTTGGCGATCTCTTCGTTGGTGATATCAGCTTCAAGCTCCGCATACATCCTGGCAAACATGTATACCTTGACGAAATCTCCCGGCGCCGAAGCCATATATTCATTTATAAAGATATTTTCCACATTGGTATCCAGCAGAAAATAGTCGTTTATCTTCTCTTTTCTAAAGCCCATTTATCCTCCAGATCAAAAGTCCGGGGCATTGCTGCCGCCGATGCCGTCTACGAACTTGGTCAGCTTGTCGAGCCACGTTACCTTGACCGTTCCCGTCGGACCGCTTCTCTGCTTCGCTATTATTACCTCACATTCTCCGTGAGCTTCCGTATCCTCGTTGTAATATTCATCTCTGTAAAGGAATATCACTATGTCGGCGTCCTGCTCTATGGAGCCCGATTCTCTCAGGTCGGAAAGCATCGGTCTGTGGTCGGTCCTTGTCTCCGGTGCTCTGGAAAGCTGTGAAAGCACCAGCACCGGGCAGTCCAGCTCTCTTGCCAGCAGCTTGAGATTTCTGGAAATCACCGATATCTCCTGTGTTCTGGAATCCGCCTTGCCCTCGGGATTCATCAGCTGCAGATAGTCGATGACTACCAGATCGAGCCCTTCTTCGGCTTTGAGTCTCCTGCACTTGCTCTTCATCTCCATGATGTTGACTCCGGCCGTATCGTCTATATGTATATTGGCTTTGGACAATATATCCATGGCTATATTGATATCGTCCCAGTCGCGCCGCTCCAGCTTGCCCGTCTTGAGGCTCTGCATAGGGACCTTGGACTCCATGGACAAAAGACGCTGTCCCAGCTGGTCCTTTGACATCTCCATACTGAACACCATGACCGAAGCTTTTCCCTTGACCGCTGCGTTGAGTGCCAGCGAAAGTGCGAAGGCCGTCTTTCCCATGGCAGGTCTTGCCGCCAGGATTATCAGATCCGAACGCTGCAGTCCCGATGTCATCACATCCAGGTATTTAAATCCCGTGGTTATTCCCGTCAGTCCCCCGTCCATCTGGGAGGCCCTGTCTATTATCTCTATATTCTCAAGGAGCACATCCTTGATATGTGTATACTGTCCCTTCTGTCTCGCCTGAGAGATCTCAAAGATGCCGCTTTCGGCGTAGTCCAGCATCTGGCCCGCATCCATGGATTCCTCATAGCCCTTGCTGACTATATCGTCAGCGGTGTTTATCAGCCGTCTTATGGCTGCCTTCTCGGCAACGATCTTGCCGTAGTCCATGGCATTGGAGGTAGTGGGTGTTTCCGACGAGAGCGATGCTATATACGCTCTGCCTCCTACCATGTTGAGGCTGTTTTTCTTTTTCAGTTCCTCTGCTACCGTCAGTGCGTCCACAGGGGCATTTCTCCTGTGGAGCTCCAGCATCGCCTTGAATATCTCCTTATGATTTGCGTCGTAGAAATCATCTGCCTTTACGACCTCCACTACGTCAAACAACGCATCCTTCGAAAGCAATGCCGCGCCCAGAACAGATTTTTCCGCTTCAATACTGTGCGGAGGTATCCTTCCTTCCATGTTCTTCTCCTGCCGACTATATCGTTACATTGACCTTGAGTGTCGCTGTGACCTCGGAGAAAAGCTTTAACGTCACCTGTGTCTCTCCCGTCTGTTTGATAGGGTTCGTCAGCTCTATCTTCTTCTTGTCTACCTTGATGTTTTCCTGCTTGAGCAGCGCTTCTGATATATCCTTGGAGGTTATGGAGCCAAACAGCTTTCCTGATTCTCCGCCCTTGGATTTTATCTCGAGAGTTATCTTCTCAAGTGCTTCCGCCTGCTTCTGTGCGGCTGCCTTCTGCTCTGCCTGCTTTTCGGCTGCAAGAGCCTTCTGCTTCTCGAGGTTCCTTACGTTTCCTTCCGTTGCTTCCTTTGCAAGTCCCTTGGGAATGAGCATGTTTCTCGCATAACCGTCGCTTACCTTTACGACTTCTCCCGCTTTGCCTGTTCCTTTAACATCCTTTGTCAATATTACTATCATAATTTTAACCTCCTATTGTGAAGTTCTCACGAATTCTTTTTTTCTATTACCATTCTTATTTCCGTCAGTATCTCTTCCGGTGAAAGATCGGACTGTGCGCCTGCCGTATTGAGGTGTCCGCCGCCGCCGAACTTTTCCATGATGACCTGAACGTTTACATCTCCCAGAGATCTTGCGCTTATCACGGTCTTTCCCTGAGAATTTATGCCTGCTACAAAGCTGGCCTTGATGCCTTTT
>JAETSS010000162.1 GCA_021769545.1 Eubacterium sp. | reverse complement strand
AGCGCTGAAATAATTACATGGGCTACGGGGAACGGAGAAATATAGGCAAAAAGGAAGTTTGAAAAAATGGAAATCTTAAAAAAATGGTCTGAGATCAGCCTTGTCAAGAGAATAATCGGAGGCCTGATCGTTGGAATATTCCTGGGTCTGGTAGTGCCGAAGGCCACTGTTATAGGAATACTCGGAGATCTTTTTGTGGGAGCCCTCAAGGCTATAGCACCGCTGCTGGTATTCTTCCTGGTGGCTCACTCCCTTTCCAGAAAGCAGGAAAGCGGCGGAAGCAACATGAAATCGGTCATAGTGCTGTATCTTATAAGTACGTTTTTAGCTGCGCTGACGGCGGTGACCGCAAGCTATCTTTTCCCATCCACGCTGACACTGGCGGAGGGTGCGGAGGCGGCAGCTCCCGGCGGCATAGCTGAGGTACTCAAAACATTGCTTATGAACGTGGTGGAAAATCCTATATCGGCTCTGGCCAACGCCAACTATATAGGCGTGCTGGCATGGGCGGTGATCCTGGGACTTGCTCTCAGAAAGGCCGGGGAGACGACTATCGAAGTACTTGGAAGCGTATCGGACGCTTTTTCGACAGCCATAAGATGGGTCATAAACTTCGCTCCGTTCGGTATAATGGGTCTGGTATTCGTGACGGTATCGGAAACGGGAGTGAAATCACTGCTTTCATACGGACACATCATACTGGTGCTGGTAGCGTGCATGCTGGTGGTGGCATTTATCGTAAATCCGATAATAGTCTTCCTCAACATAAGACAGAATCCGTATCCGCTGGTGCTGAAATGCATAAAGGACAGCGGTATAATGGCCTTCTTCACGAGAAGCTCGGCAGCCAATATTCCTGTAAATATGACACTTTGCAGGAATCTCGGACTTGATGAAAAGCAGTATTCCGTATCCATCCCTCTGGGAGCTACGATAAATATGGCAGGTGCGGCGGTCACCATTACGGTGCTGACGCTTGCAGCGGCCAATACACTGGGCATATCGGTGGATTTCCCTACAGCGCTTCTTCTGAGCATCGTCGCATCCGTTTCGGCATGCGGCTCGTCGGGAGTGGCAGGCGGCTCGCTGCTGCTGATACCGCTGGCTTGTAGCCTCTTTGGTATATCCAATGACATCGCGATGCAGGTGGTAGGCGTAGGCTTTATTATAGGAGTTATACAGGATTCCTGCGAAACGGCACTCAATTCATCATCCGATGCGCTGTTTACAGCTACGGCGGAATTCAGGAAATGGAAAAAAGCAGGAAAACCTATCAAGTGGTAAAGCAGGTAATGTATGAAGAAAATCGGAATTTTCGGCGGGACCTTCGATCCTGTCCATCTGGGTCACGTAAATCTGGCTATCGATGCGAAGCGTGAAGCAGGGCTTGATAAGGTCATCTTCATTCCGGCAAAGCTCCAGCCCTTTAAGCTGGACAAAAGGATCGCGTCGGGAAAAGACAGACTGGCTATGCTCGAAGAGGCGGTGGATGATATAGAAGGACTGGAGGTATCGTCCTATGAGCTGGACTCTGAGGGCATTTCGTACACGTATCTGACTATCAGAGCCATGAGAGAAAGGCTGGGCACGGAAGCAAAGCTGTATTTTATACTGGGCACGGATTCGTTTTTGAAGATCGAGACGTGGAAAAACGCATCGGAGCTTCTGGAAAGCTGTGCTTATATAGTAGGGGTGAGACCGGGATACAGGGACGAAGAGCTGGATCGGTGTATAGACAGAGTTCGTCATGACTATAATACCGAGGTAAAGAAGCTTCATAATGTTCAATTTGATATTTCGTCTACCGAGATAAGGGAGCGCATAGACAGCGGAAGCCCATGCAGCGACCTTGTTCCGGCGAAAGTGGAGAGGTACATCAGGACCAATGGACTGTATAAAGAATAGGATAATCGAATATATCGGAAAGAATCTGACGGAAAAGCGGCTTGCCCATACATATGCAGTGGCCCGCGAGGCCGTGAAGCTGGCGGAGAGATACGGGGCCGACAGCGACAAGGCCGAGCTGGCGGCGCTGTTTCACGACATGTTCCGCAGCATCGGAGCAGGCGCCGTGAATATGTATGTGAGACATCTCGGTCTGCCTGTGAGGCTCATCGACAATCCCAATCTCGCTCACAGCAAGATCGCCGCGGAAATAATGAAACGCGACTATCACATACAGGACGAGGATATCATAAATGCCGTATCCTTCCATACCACGGGAAGAGCGGGAATGTCAAAGCTGGAGAAGATAATTTTTCTCGCAGATGCCATAGAACCGGGTCGGAACTATCCGACCGTCGATGAAATAAGAAAATTAGCGTATGTCGACCTGGATGAAGCATGTATCGCATCTATGGAGCGTACCGTCCAATATACCAGGAAAAAGGGCGAGTATCTTGATCCGGATACGATAGACGCATTAAATGATTTAAAGGAGAAACGAAACTTATGATGGAACCTAAAGAACTGGCGTTGAAGATCGCAAGGCTGCTGGATGATAAGAAAGCCCTCGATGTCGCGGTGATAGACATATCGCCAAAGGCGTCCTTTGCGGATTACTTCGTTATGGCTTCTGCCGGAAGCGAGAGGCAGATGGAATCTCTGGTAGACAATATTGAAGACCTTCTGGAGCCGGCGGGGATATTCCCCAAGAGCGTCGAAGGCAAGAAGAGCTCGGGATGGATATTGATGGATTACGGCGACGTTATCGTCAATGCCATGACGGCGGAAATGAGAGAAAAATACACTATCGAGAGAATATGGGGCGATTGCTGTAATGTTGAAATAAACTGATTGTAGGAAGAAAATGTTAGAGAAGTACAATTTCAGTGAGATCGAAAAAAAGTGGCAGACGAAATGGGAAAAGGAAAACACCTTCAAGGTAGTTGAAGATCCTGATAAAGAGAAGTATTACGTGCTGGAAATGTTCCCGTACCCATCGGGTAAGCTTCATATGGGCCACGTGAGGAATTACTCCATCGGAGACGTACTGGCAAGATTCAAGAAGATGAAAGGCTACAATGTCCTTCATCCTATGGGCTGGGATTCCTTCGGACTTCCTGCGGAAAACGCCGCCATCAAGCACGATGTCGAGCCTAGTGTCTGGACATGGAACAATATAGATGAAATGAGGAAGCAGCTCAAGGAGCTGGGTCTTTCATACGACTGGGAAAGAGAAGTGGCAACATGTCATCCCGACTATTACAAATGGATGCAGTGGATATTCATACAGTTCTATAAGAAGGGACTGGCATACAAGAAGGAAAATCCGGTAAACTGGTGTCCGAGCTGCCAGACGGTGCTTGCCAACGAGCAGGTAGTGGACGGTAAGTGCGAACGTTGCGGAACTCTCGTGGGAAAGAAGGAGCTTTCACAGTGGTATCTCAAGATCACCGATTACGCCGAAAGACTTCTCGCCAATCTGGATAAGCTGCCGGGATGGCCTAACAAGGTAAAACTGATGCAGAAGAACTGGATCGGCAAGAGCACAGGTGCCGAGGTGACCTTTGAAATAGAAGGCTATGACAAGGGTCTTGACATATTTACCACGAGACCTGATACGCTCTATGGCGTTACCTACATGGTACTGGCACCGGAGCATCCTTATCTCAAGGAGCTGGTGGCAGGAAGCAAGTATGAG
>JAETSS010000161.1 GCA_021769545.1 Eubacterium sp. | reverse complement strand
CGAGAGATAACACGCGCCTTTGTGGATGAAAACTTTGACGGCTTCGACAGAAAGAAAAAGCCAGCAGACATCTGCTACATCTGCATGACTCAGTACGATGCCGAAATGCCTAACGTTACCCTTGCTTTCCCTCCTGAGACAATGGAGGACACGCTGGGAGAATACATAGCCGATCTGGGACTTACCCAGCTCAGGATAGCCGAAACGGAAAAGTACGCTCACGTGACCTTCTTCTTCAATGGAGGCGTAGAAGCTCCCAATAGAAACGAGGATCGTATACTGATACCGTCGCCTAAGGTAGCTACATACGATATGCAGCCTGAAATGAGCGCATATCAGGTAACGGAAAAAGTACTTGAGGCCATAGATACGGACAAATACGATCTAATCATCCTGAACTTCGCCAACGCCGATATGGTAGGTCATACGGGAGTCATGGATGCTGCGGTAAAGGCCATCGAAGCCCTGGACAAGTGCGTTCCTCAAATCGTGGATGCAGTTCTTGCAAAGGGAGGTCAGATACTTCTCACGGCCGATCACGGCAATGCAGACGTCATGACCGATAGTGAGGGAAATACCGTTACGGCCCATTCCCTCAACGATGTCCCTCTTGTACACATCGCGGAAAATCCGTCTCAGCTTAAGGACGGCGGCAGGTTATGCGATATCGCACCGACCATACTTAAACTGATGGATCTGGATATCCCGGATAAGATGACCGGAACGCCATTGGTATAGGCAAAGGAAAAACACTGACGATATCATAAAGCCAGGTGCTGTAACCGATAATACGACTAAGGAGCTGTCGCACCGGAAAACTCCCATACAGGACAGAACGATCAGACGCTTATACAGCGGACTTTCTTCTGACCTGCGGATTTTCCAATGCAGCAGCTCCTTTCGTGGATATAGGGGCTATAGGTATAAGCTACATCTTCTATGAAGCCATATATACGTTTACCGCTCTCATCTTGCTTGCATCCCTCGGATCAGCTTCGATATCGAAGGTCACCTTCTGACCGTCGTAAAGCGTCTTAAAGCCATCTGTGATGATCGCGGAAAAATGCACGAATATATCGTTTCCGCTCATTTCATCCATAATAAAACCAAATCCTTTTTCCTCATTGAACCATTTTACCATACCGTTATTCATTCTCAGTACCTCCATATTTTATTTCGCATTAATAAAAGAAAAAAAACAGAGACATGGAATTAATATGATCCATAGTCTCTGCAAACTTTTTAATTCAAATTAATAACAATATCAGTATACATCCATTGTAGCAAATTGTCAACCTGTTATTGGAGTAATTGTAAACATCCCTGCTTTAGCGGAAAGGCCTACTTCTTCCTTACCGGAAAATACACTTCCGTCTCCCATTCTTCCATGGCGAGACTGTCAAAGCCGGTCTTCACGTATATATCATACGGCGCTCCGCTGCTTTCATATCCGTTTTCATCTATCCATGTGACCAGTGCTCCGTATGCATCAGACAGCGAAGAATATCCGCCTTTGTGAAGAGTCTTCGCACACAGCGCGCTTTCCATGATCTTATCGGCCTTATCCTTCTCCCTTATTCCCACGATCAGTTCTATATCGGAGCTTTGGCTATCGAATTCCTCATCGTAATAAACCGCGCCTACTATACCGTTGGGAGTGACACGCTCTTTCGGTACCCTCTCATAGAGAGTGCTGTAGTATTTCCCGAATTCATCTACTCCCATCTCCTGCCTGCATGCAAGCACCGCTCGCTGGGGTGTCTGTGTCAGCTCGATCTTATAGCCCTTCTGATATTCCATGATATCACCTATCCTTTCAAAGCTCTGCAGGTGATCAGACATTTCCTTTATGATACGCTGAGTCTGACGTACCTGCATTATCAAATGTTCCTTCTGTTCAAGCATCTTTGCAAAGACAGCAGCTTCCGAGTCACATTCAAGAAGGTTCCGTATTTCGTCAAGTGAAAATCCATATCTCTTAAGTCTCTGTATCAGTAGCATCCTTTCCATCTGCTCTCTGCTGTAATACCTGTATCCCGTGGACTTATCTACTTTAACAGGCTTCAGCAGGCCTATCTTATCATAGTAATGCAGAGTTTTTACACTCACCAGACATATCCTGGAAAATTCACCGACTGTAAACATTGCTGCGCTTCCTCCTTGTGTACTCCGATCCGAATCTGTTATCAGTATAAGGCCTCCTCTTCGAGGAGGGTCAAGCCGTTTTTCACAAAAAAAACCGGCTATTGCCGGTTTATCTGATATTTAAAATCCCATTTCCTCATCGATCAATATTACCTCGACGTCTTCGATATCGTTCATTTTCCTTAAATATATGACCAGTGCATTGCAGATCCTGTCCTGACTGCGGCAGTCATAGCATTTTTCCCCGTTCATTTTAACACACGGCGTATCAAGCCCTAATCGCATGGAATTCTTCGGTGAGGCGACATTTCTCGCTCTCCATACGGCCTGCTCAAGGTCGGACATTATCTTATTGGTGCTCACCACGAAATATACCTTCTCATGTCCGAAAAGAGAGCCTGCCACTCGGTTTCCCGTTCCGTCTATATTCACCATCTCGCCCTTTTCCGTCATAGCATTTACGGATGTCAGATATATCTCCGTTGTCTGCGTTTTTCTTGCAAGCTCCAGAAACTCGTCGTTATCCTGACCTCTGCTTGGGTCATACACGATGTTATGCGAGGAAAGCCTGCTGTACATATCCATTTTTTCCAATGTTGCAGAGTCTCCGAATCCTATGACCTTTCCATCAAGGCTGCGGTCGATGTACTCTGCCGCTTCCTTATAGGAACTGAAATAGCTAACGTTATACAGCTTCCGCTCCAATGCCTTTATGATCTTTTCGATATCCATAACACTATCCTCCTTTTCCTCTGACGATCTGTCAGATCCATACCTTGGCTAAATATCACGTCCGCTATATCTTCATAGCAGCGACGATATCCTTATTGTACTCATACTTCTCCGCAGGTGCTTCGGGGTTTATGGCGATCAGCGGGATATTTCTCTCGTACAATGACCCGTGGGTCCTCACATCGGATGTGACGAGCCTTTCACCTTCGACTTCACCGAAGGCACACCCTTCTGCGGCAAACATCACATAGTCTCCTATGGCTTCCTCAGGAAGACGATATTCCTCTGCAGCCTCTGCGGCGCTCAGTACCTTTTCGATCTCTGGCGTGCTTTCCGCCAGACGTAGCACCTTTTCCTCGTCATCGCGGTTTCTTATGAACACGTATATTATACCGCCCTCCTGATAGATGTGGTTTTCTATATACCTGTCCTTCAACGGCGGCAGACAGAATATATCCAGACCCCTGTTTTCCGCCATGCGCTGGAAATTTATCAGCCTTGTCTTCTGATTCATCCCGTGGTCTGCGGTGATGTATATCCTTCTGTCGGGCTCCAGACTGTGTATCTTAGCTATATACTCGTTTACAAAGGCTATTTGTTCCCTTGCCTCAGCAGTGCCGGGGGCATGATGGTGGAATATGAAATCATTGTTTGTGCAGTATACAAGATCGGGTGAATATTTCTCTATGCATGCCAATGCAGCCTCCAATACCCACCTTGTGCTGAGGTTGGAGTTGATGGCGGGAGGAGCCTCAAGGCCCAGGTCTTT
>JAETSS010000160.1 GCA_021769545.1 Eubacterium sp. | reverse complement strand
GACCTTGTTCTCCATGCCCAGATATATGTCCATGTTTCTTAGTCCCATGTCAAGATCCATAAGCATGACGCGCTTGCCCCTCTGAGCCAGAACAACGCCTAGATTTACGGTGAACATAGTCTTGCCCGTACCGCCTTTACCTGATGAAACTAAAATAACTTTTCCCATCGTGAAATTTCTCCATACTTTCCTATAATTTCTCTTACTACCGGCGCTGCATTGGAGGAGGTCTTGCCTTCTACCATCATTACAGCCACAGCGATCTTGGGATCGTCTGCGGGAGCCAGCGCCACTGTCCATGCAAAGCTGTCATACGATTCTTTGTATCTGTCTATATCCTCCGATGTTATCTGCAGCCTGCTTTCGTTGATTATCGCTCTCCTTAAGGCTGCTCCATCATTATCGTATACATCGGGATATTCCGTTTTGAGGCGCTCTGCCTCGGTCTCGATCTGATCCATAGTAACATCGGGCGCAATAAGATGCAAGTACCGTCTTAGATACTCTCTTTCGTCCTCCGTGCTCTTCTTACCGGCTCTCTGTGCCGTTCCGGTCTTGGCGGCAACAGAATAAGGAAAAGCGCCAAAAGCACGATAAAGCGAGCCATCCGCTTCATCGGTAACATCTGTCATTGCCTCTATTACATAACTGACATCGTCCTTGTTCAACATTTCGTCTTCACGTACGCTGTCCTTCTTTGTGTTTCCCGAGACCAAAGTAACGTCGTGCTTTCTACCCCTGTTGGCTAGGGCCGCCATATAATTTGCCATTTGAAGTGTGGTATAGGCGTTGTCTCCCTGCCCTATAGCTATGTTAAATGTATCTCCCTCGCTCCACTTAGTCTGATTGAAGTATGTGTATTTACATACGGAAGCCAGATCGTAGATCTTATTTTTCTTAATGAAATTCTCCTTTGTTAGTTTGCCTATAATTTCATCCAAAGTCAAGTCTTTATCCGATAAATTTATAATTTTTTCTATATTTTCCCCCGTTTGTTTCCTGTCCTTCAGCGAATCCTTCTTAAAATATGTTTCGGATTCCGCCAACAGATAATTCCTGAGGCTGTTTCTTATACCCTCTGCTTTTAGCTTTTCGGATGGAACAGTGCCTGAGCTTTCGTTTATCTCGATCCCAGTCTTCTCTCCGAGGCCCAGCCTTCTGGCAAAGTCCAGTATCACCTCGTTGTTTATGGGCTTTTGGTAACCCAGTGATTTGTCGGATGCAAAGTCCCTGCCTGCCGCGATATCGTAGAAATAGTAATTGCACGATACCTTCATAGCCTCCTTGAGGCTGATATACCCATGGGTTGCCTGTGATTCGTTCCATAACAGACAGCCGAAGGTCCTGCCGCCAAGTCTGATGGCGCCGTCATCGTAAAGATAACGGTCCTCGTCAAGTCCACAGCTCATGGCAGCCAGAGCCGTGACCGGTTTGAACGTTGAGCCCGGCTGTACTGCAGTCATTGCAGCTACATTGTAAAGAGGCGCGGGACTCAGGGGATCGTATTCGTTCTCCCGCTGCAGACTGTTCCATTTTTCCTGGGATATCCCCTCCGCAAAATCATTAGGATCAAAATCCGGAAAGCTTGCCATGGCAAGCACTTCGCCCGAATCCACATCCAGCGCCACGGCTGCTCCCACCGCCGCATTTTCCGCATACGTCATGGAATAGTCCCCGTATTCGCTTGCAAAGGTGCCGCCTGCAGCCGCCTGCTCTATGGCCTGCTCCAATGCATCCTCCGTGGTCTTCTGCAGCCTGATGTCTATGGTGAGCTTAAGATCCTTTCCCTTTTTCATCCCGGTCTTTCCCAGAAGCTTCGTTACCTGCCCCCGGGAATCCACCTGCAGGCTGCTGACTGCATCGCTGCCCTTGAGACTGCTCTCGTATTTCTTTTCCAGCCCGTCTATCCCCACCAGCGAATCATCTCTGTATCCCTTTTCCTCAGAATACTTTTCCTTGTCCTCCTCCGATATCCTGCCAAGATATCCTATCATATGGGACGCCAGATGCCCGCCCGGATATTCCCTTACATAATCCGTAAGTATCGAAACTCCCCTGCTGCCCTGCGCCTTTATATCCTCCGCAGTCTGACGCGATATGTCCTCCGCTACCGTTATGGGAAGGTATGAATCGTAGCCCGTATCGGACAGAGTCTCTCCGATCTCCTCCATGGTAACGTTTATGTCCTCGCCGCTTTCCTCCAGAAGCTGCATCACCGAACCTGCGCTTTCCATCACATCCTCACGGTCAAGACCGGCCCTGCTGATGACCACTGAATAGACAGGTCTGCTTCCGGCTATGACATTGCCGTTCCTGTCCAGGATATCTCCTCTTGGTGCCGTCTCATATACAGCCCTAAGTGACATGTCGTCGGCAAAGGACTGCCACTTGTCGCCCTCCGCCACCGTTATCATGAACAGCCTCGATATGAGAACGATGCCTGCCGCCAGCATGAATATACTTATGAGAGAATGTTTCGACCGTCCGCCTTTCATCAATGCAGCCTCCGCAAATAGATTCTAAATCATCCCCTCAGCCCTCATGCTCACATAGCAGCCGTCCCCTATGACGATATGATCCAGAACGGGTATGCCCAATATCTCTCCTGCCTGCATGAGCCGCTTCGTGGTCACGATATCCATATCGCTCGGAGACGGATCCCCTGACGGATGATTATGTACGAATACCACCGAACCTGCACTGCGCCTCACAGCGTCTACGAATACCTCCCTTGGATGAGTGGTGCTGGAGCAGAGATCTCCCACCGACACCTCGGTCTCCTCTATTATCTGCCCCTTTGCATTTATCATGAGATTCACAAAATGCTCCTTCTTGTAGTATCTCATTTTTTCCATGAATATCCCAGCTATGTCGGAGGAGCTTTCTATCCGTACGGTCTTTTCCTTCGGCACCGTAGCTATGCGCTTACCCAGCTCCACCGCCGCCAGTATATCGCATGCCTTGGCGGGACCTATGCCCTTTATCCGTGTAAGTTCCTCGGGCTTGCAGTCGGCAAGGAACCTGATGCCGCTGCTGTCCATGGCGATTATCTCCGAGGCCAGATCCAGCGCCGATCTGTCGCCCGTGCCGCTTCCTATTATTATTGCCAGTATCTCCGTTATGGAAAGCTTCTCTTTTCCCTCTTTTAACAGTTTTTCTCTCGGCTTTTCTTCATTTGGTAGTTGTCTAATATTCATTTTCCCCTTTTTCTCCTTTTATATTACTTAATATTCTACCATAAATTTACATTTTATCCACTATTTTTTATCAATAAACATAATATTTTTTTCGATGGCAGCCATAATAAGTAGTGCAAATCATTTTAGGAGGTATTCGTTATGGATATTAACAAAAGCATCAAATGTACAGTAGAAAGCTGCCAGCATCACGCTAATTCAGCTAATTACTGCTCGCTGGACTGCATCACTGTAGGTACGCATGAATGCAACCCTACTATGGATCAGTGCACAGACTGCCTGTCATTCGAAAAGAGATAACCTAAAATAGGATCATGCCCTTTTTCTAAGGTCAGGCACTTCCCCTCTGATTTTCGCATATAGTACCAAAGTTGGCTGCGCCGCGTCGGGCTCGGCGATGGACTTTGCTAAAGTCAATAGAGGGGGATACATAGAATGAGTGTTTCATTTCCGAAACCACTGACCGATAAAGAAGAAAAATATTACATC
>JAETSS010000159.1 GCA_021769545.1 Eubacterium sp. | reverse complement strand
TTTCAAAAGCTTGAAATAGGGGAGATAAGACAAGCCGGAAGCAATTACTATGTATGGGTACAGGAAACCATAGGGGATACAAGTACCGAGAAGGTATATTCGATGTTTCCGGAGAAGCAGTTCGTTATGAAAATAACGGCATGTTATGAAGTTTAAAAGGAGGAAGGTTTTGGAAAAAGAGAAGAAGAGGAATAAGAAAAAACGCCCGGGAATGTGGATCATTATAGCGATAGTGGTGATAATACTGCTATTTCTGAGCCTTATCGGGTTTATCACAGATTTCCTGTGGTTCAAGGAACTGGATTACGTATCGGTATTTTTCACCAAGCTGTTTACACAGATCAAGATAGGTGTGCCTACCTTCGTCGTTGTGACATTTTTGGCGTATATATACCTCAAGTTCCTTAAGCGCGGGTATTTCAAAAAAGTGGCGTCGGATGAGCTGGTCAACCATGGAAGACTGAACTTGATATCCTGGGGACTGGCAGCAGTTTATGGGGGAATAACGACATATTTTACTGTGACTAAGCTGTGGTTTGAATTTCTGCAGTTTGTAAACAGCACGGACTTTGATATCAAGGACCCGCTGTATAATTTAGATGTATCGTTCTACACCTTCAGGCTGAATTTTATCGAGGAAGTCAATCAGATAATACTTGTACTGCTTATCGCATTCGCTGTATTGACAGTGATATATTATTCGATCCTGCTTACGGTGAGAACGCCGAAGATATTCGAAGATGATACGCCTGATACCGATGAAGCGGAGGATGCGTACGAATACAGGGCCAATACAGGCAATATGGGAGCCGGGCTCGGCGGTATGTTCGGTAAATTTACCGAAACGTTTTCAGGAAAAGGTGCAGGCGGCTTCAAGAGAGCTCCTCGCAGAAAGAGCTCCCTCGATAACAAGAACATCAAGATGCTGGTATCCATTGCGGAAAAGCAGCTGATAATAGTCGGAGTACTGTTCTTCCTGATGGTGGGAGTCAACTTTTTCCTGAGGCAGTACAACCTTCTGTTCGGAAGCACAGGAGCTGTGTACGGAGCAGGGTTCACCGATGTCAACATTACGCTTTGGGTGTATAGGATAATAATGGTACTGGCTGTAGTGGCGGCAATAGGCTTCGCCATAGGCATAAGCAAGAAGAAGGTAAAGCCTGCCATCATAGTTCCGGTGATCATGATAGTCGTAGGGCTCGTGGGAACAGGTGCGGCACTTGTGGTACAGAATCTGGTGGTAACTCCTGACGAGATCAATAAGGAAAGCAAGTATCTGGAGAGAAATATAGAATATACCAAGTATGCATACGGACTCGATAACGTTACAGGCAAGTCCTTTGCCGCCAGTGAGGATCTGACAGGCGAGGATATAAGCAATAACGACGAGACCATTTCCAATATAAGAATAAACGACTACGCTCCGGCGAATACCTTCTACAATCAGACACAGAGTATAAAGCAGTACTACAACTTCAATGATGTAGACGTAGACAGGTATTATATAAACGGAGAGTATACGCAGACATTCCTTGCAACGAGAGAAATCGATGAAACGGCAATAAGCGATACATGGCTCAATAAGCACCTCAAGTATACTCACGGATACGGCATAACCCTTTCCAGAGTAGACAAGATAACGGCAAGCGGACAGCCTGATATGCTTATAGGCGGCATCCCGCCTGTATCCAACGTTGAGGAGATCGATATAACAAGACCTGAGGTATACTACGGAGAGCTGACAAACAACTACGTTCTCGTCAATACCTCGGAGGACGAATTCGACTATCCTGACGGGACTGAAAACAAATATACGACTTATGAAGGAGACGCAGGCATCAAGCTGAATCCACTCAACAGGTTCATGTTCGCCGTAAGGGAAAAGAGCCTTAAGATGCTGGTATCCGGAAATATCAAGAACGATTCCAAGATACTGATCAACAGGAACATCAAGGAGAGAGTGCAGGAGATCATGCCGTATCTCGAATACGATGACGGTCCTTACATGATCACCGAGAACGGTAAGCTGTACTGGATAATAGATGCATACACTTATACCGACAAGTATCCTTACTCGGAACCGTTCAGTGAGAATTCCAAGGTCAACTATATAAGGAATTCCATCAAGGTCGTAATAGACGCATATAACGGAACTACGAGCTATTACATCGTGGATGAAAGCGATCCGATAGCCCAGAACTTCAAGAAGATATTCCCGGATCTGTTCAAGGATCTCGATCAGATGCCGGAGGAAATAAGAGCTCACATAAGATATCCGAGCATGCTGCTTGACATACAGGCACAGGTATATCAGAGATATCATATGAGCGATGTCAAGGTGTTCTATCAGAACGAAGACCTGTGGCAGATATCCAGCGAGATATACGGCACGAAGGAACAGACCATGTCGCCTAACTACTATATAATGAAGCTGCCGGGAGAGGAAAAGGCGGAATTCGTAAACTCGATACCGTTCACTCCTAAGGACAAGCGAAACCTGATGGGCCTGCTTGTGGCAAGAAACGACGGCGATAATTACGGTGAGCTGGTGCTCTATCAGATGCCTAAGAGCAAGACCGTATACGGTCCGATGCAGGTAGAGGCGCAGATAGACCAGAATACGGAGATATCGAAGGAATTCTCGCTGTGGGATTCCTCGGGGTCTAAGTACAGCAGAGGAAACATGTTCGTCGTACCTATAGAGGATTCGCTGCTCTATATAGAGCCTGTATATCTGGAAGCGACAAATTCCAGCATACCGGAGGTTAAGCGTGTTATCGTTGTTTACGGAGACAGCATAGCGTATGAACCGACCCTTGCAGAGGCGCTGAACGCACTGTTTGGAGAAGGCAGCGCTCATGAAAGCCCGGGAAGCGATGAACAGGCGAAACCGGCAGAAGGAGGCAGTGACGATAATTTAAGTCAAACCGAAATAATAGCCAAAGCTCAGGAAGCCTTTGACAATGCAGAGCAGGCACAGAAGGACGGCGACTGGGCTAAATACGGCGAGTATCTAAATGAACTGGATAAGTATTTGAACATGTTAAGTGAATAAGATTATTGTTCAGGACATTCCCATTACTCCTAGCAGGTTTGACGGGAATGTTCTGTCGTATATCGAGAAAAATGGCAATAATTATATTAAGGAGATAGAAGATATATGTTATCGTACAACTTAGACAAAATGCTTTATATCATTCCTGCAGACAAGCACAGCCCCGTAGAGATAAGCAGCATACTCAATGCGCATCCCGAGGTGAAATTCGTATCTCTTGTGGGGATAGACATAGGCGGACATGATACCGATGAAAAGATACCGGTAGAAGAATTTCTCGGAGACATAGAGAAATTCCTGACAAACGGCGTCCAGACGGACGGCTCCAGCGTAGTCCTTCCAAAGATAGCCAACCTTAACAATGCCAAGGTGGATATAATACCGGATACTACGGTAAACTGGTTCGTGGATCACAATTTCAATTATCCCGACCCTATGACGGGTCTTCCGGTGGGAACACTGAGGATACCGTCATCACTCATACACAACGATTCGGCAAGAGTGGGATCCAGAGTCATCCTGAGAGACGCCATCACGAATTTCAAGGCCGATCTCATGGAGCTTCTCGAGAAAAATCCGTATGTGTTCCAATATCTGGACATCGACAGCGTAGAGGAAATAGAAAAGCTCGTGATAACCGCAGCAACGGAGCTTGAATTCTGGGTAAAG
>JAETSS010000158.1 GCA_021769545.1 Eubacterium sp. | reverse complement strand
GATCATCATGCCAAAGCATACGATCACGCATGTCCTTATGACTTCGAAGGCATGATACCCCCTGCTTTCCTCCGGGATATGTAAAGCTGCCAGGACCCTTGCAGTCACAGGCTTAAGGAGCAGCCCCAGCATCATGAGAACATAGTAATAGAGGCCGTAAAATATGTATTTTACACTTGCGCCATGCCACAGTCCGTTGCAGAACCACACGAAAAACAGAGCATAGGCATTGGGCAAAAGCGTCAGCATATGCTTGGCGGATATATGCTTTCTGAGCATGGAATTGAGTTTTTTGAAATGCCCGGAAAGGCTCACAGGGTAGAAGACGTAATCCTTCAGCCATGATCCCAGCGTTATATGCCAGCGTCTCCAGAATTCGTTTATGGAGGAGGAGAAAAACGGCCGTCTGAAATTTTCGGCTATCCTGATACCGAACATCTGCGAAGCGCCGCAGACCATATCCATGCATCCGGAAAATTCCGCATATATCTGCAGCGTATACAGTATCACGGCGAAAAGCTGCACGCTTCCGCTATAGGCGGACGTATCAGCGAAGATGGTGTTGACTATGAGACCCGCTCTGTCGGCGATTACCACCTTTTTGAATATTCCCCATACGAACCGTATCCCGCCGTTTTTTATATTATCGTAATCAAAGTAATGAGGCACTTTGAACTGACGGCATAGGGAATCGTACCTGTCAAAGGGTCCCTCTACGATGTGCGGGAAATAGCACAGATACAGCAGAAGCATCAGCGGGTTCTTATAATGGTCTATCGTACCTCTATATCGGTCTGTTATAAAACTTATCCCCATGAGAGTGTAGTAGGAGATGCCCAGCGGCATCAGTATTTTCAGTGCGGGGACAGGTGCTCCGTATCCCGTTAAGCTGCATATATCGTTTACTATACCACCCAGAAAATTAAGGTATTTGGTGCCTATGAGCATCAGGAGCGTCAGCAGTACCGATGCAAAGACCGCAGCTTTTTTTCTTCGCTGAGTTTTCTTTTTCAGCGCTTTTCGCTCGTCTCTGTCCAGGACCTTTTTACGGGCGGCAAAGCCCGCGTCAAGCTTTTCCATTATCAGAGAGGATGCATAGAGAACAGCAGCCGCCAGCAGCAGGAATATCACGCGCATCCCGCAGGAAAGCACGTAAAACATCAATGAAGCCGCCAGCAATACATACCACTGCAGTTTTTTCGGGATGATAAAGTAGATGCAAACCGTTGCCAGAAGAGATATCAGGAATATCACTGTTGCATAATTCATATCGTATTACCCCGTCAATCGTCCTCTTCCTGCAGTCTGTTTATCATATCCATCATGGCTTCCGGAGAATTGAAATTTTCGGGTATTATATCGGTCACTTTGATGGTAACGTCGAATTCATCGTTTATTTCCGATGCAAGCATCACTATATTCATGGAATCCAGATCGCCCGATTCGAACAGGTCTGTCCTCCCTTCAAAATCGATATCAGGGTTGATGGTTTTTAAAATCTCTAATAGCTTTTTCATTTTTCTGTCCTTTCTGCATAGACGCTGTGTAATTTTCTTCTGTCGATTTTGCCGTTGGCGTTGTACGGCATGGAGCCTGTTCTGATGACTTCATCGGGCTGCATGTAGGAGGGGAGCTTTTCCCTGAGGGCCTTCATCAGCCTTTCCGCATCCTTTGCCTTTCCCTCGTAAAATACCGCCAGCCTGTCTGTATGCGTATCGTATATGGCCGCGGCAGACTTTACATCCTTTAACGAGCCGGCAGCCGCTTCGATTTCTCCCAGCTCTATGCGATACCCCATTCGCTTGACCTGAAAATCCTTTCTGGTCAGATATATGAACTCGCCCTTTCCGTTCAGTCTCACAAGGTCGCCTGTCCTGTATATCCGCTCGGGATAATGCGGGTTCAGCGGGTTTTGCGGGAACGCTGCGGCAGTCTTTTCGGGATCGTTGTAATACCCGCTTGCCAGAAATGACCCCCGTACTACCAGTTCGCCTTCCTCGCATTTTGCCGCCTTCCGGTCATCCTCCGTCAGGACGAAAACGTCGCAATTATCGCAGGCCCTTCCGATGGGAAGGATATCATCGTCATCGAATTCACGGTCGACGATATAGAATGTACAGATGTCCGTGGTCTCGGTAGGTCCGAAGAGATTGGCATATGTACAGTGGGGAAGGAATCTGCGCCAGTAGTTGAGATGTCTGACAGGCATGACCTCTCCCGCAAACAGGACCCTTGTCAGGGATTCCGGCATTACGTATTGGAATACGTCCCAGTTTGAGATGATGGATAATGCCGAAGGCACCCAGTAGAGGGTGTTCACTTTTTTCCTGTTGATATATTCTATGAGCTTCACCGGAAATGAAAACAGCATTTTCGGTATGATGTTGTACACCCCGCCGCATTTTATCGTGGAAAACAGATCCGTCACCGACATGGAGAAATAGAGCGGCGTCTGCGAACCGAATACAGTCCTTTCGTCAAATCCGAATTCTCCGCTTACCCAGTTTATATAGCTGATTACGCTTCGGTGAGACAGCACGGCGCCTTTCGGGATACCCGAAGAACCGCTTGTAAACAGCACGTAAAGCGGGTCGGTATCTATCATAGCGGATCGCACGGAGCTTAGGAACAGATCGTCGATACAGCCCTTTACGGCATCCTCGTAGATGATGATGTTGTCCGTATCGGCTACGGTCTGTGCCAGCTCGGTGAAATCCCGGTCGGTTATCATCGCCTTTGGCTCAAGCGTTTTCATTATGGATCTTCTTCTCGAGATAGGAGAGTGTACATCGACGACGGCATAGAAGCAGCCCGCATATACCGCTGCAAACATTGCCTCTATGCACTTGATGTTCCGGTCAGTCATGATGACGACAGGCTGATTTTTAGAAACCCCTTTTAAAGAACACGCGATTTTTTTGGAATTGTCCATGACCCGGAGAAAAGTCGCCTCACGGTCGATATCTGTAAAGCCTGTTTTGTCGGGGAACTTTTCTGCGGTCATTTCCAGAAATTCAAGTATGTTTTTCATATGTGATTACCCCTTAACCCTTTATTCATCTATTATTATGAATAAAATATTCTTAACATTAAAGTAAGTAAAATATTAAGAATTCATTAAGTCTCATTATAACGCAGGGGGGGGGGTGTCAAGTATTAAATGAAAATTATATAAAATTATTTTTTATGAGAAAATTGGCCGCCCGGATCTCGCCTTTGAGCATGTTGAAAAGCGCAGGCTGCATGTATGTGCTCTTTTCCTGCTTTTCCTTAAGATCCTTTGCGATATGGAGAAGAACACGTATATGGAGATCCTCTGCCATGGACCCATCGGCAATAGACGATAATATGGATTTCAGCTCCTGAGGAGAGAATTCGAAGCCTTCCGTATCGTATTTATCGAGCCGACATCCGATGGCCCTGATGATATTACGCCTGTCATATATGATGCAGGGATCCAGCCCCAGACATTGGGCGGCGCTTTCGGCTCCGGCAAGCTGATGCTGTGTGAAACTGTTTTTTCGGAATGTATATCTGTGACCGTCGTATTTACCGAAGTGACGCATCGTGTCGAGATATCCCAGACGGATGAGCTTCGCGGTGTTGAGCTTATCGAAAGTCAGAAAGTTGCCGAGCCCTTCGGAGCTTTTTATCATGTGGAATTCAGTTTCACTTGCGGCCCTTTCCAGCGCATCGGAATCCACGACTCCGGCCGCTTGGAGATCTACCGCTATTATGCGATCCACCTTGTGATCCA
>JAETSS010000157.1 GCA_021769545.1 Eubacterium sp. | reverse complement strand
AATATTACAAGATAATAGACATGCTGGTAGATCAGGCCGGTTCTGAAATGACTAAAAAAGTCATTTCAGAACTGAAGCCTTATAATAGTGTATCTGAAATAAGAGAAAGTCAATGTGAAACCACAGAAGCGGTACGGCTCATAAATTTTAAGGGGCCGTTACCTGTCGGTGGTTTTTATGATATTGAGGAAAGTGTATCATTTGCCAGAAAAGGCGGCACACTTACCATGGCGCAGCTTCTGCGTATCTTATATAATATGAAGACCGCGGAGCGTGTTGTGGCTTTCCTTAAAGGCGACATCCCTGAGATACCGGTCATCTGCTCCGTTGCGGAGCTTCTGGCTGTCCATAAGCGCCTTACCGATGAAATAGACAGGTGCATCCTGTCTGAGGACGAGATGGCGGACAACGCCAGCCCCGAGCTGAGAAGCATAAGGCGTGCCATGGTGAGACAGAACGAAGCTCTTAAGACGAAGATGAACCATATACTGAGCTCTGCAGATAACAGGACCATACTGCAGGATGCCATAGTGACCATGAGAAACGGTAGATATGTGATACCGGTAAAGCAGGAGCACAGGAGCCGTGTGCCGGGAATAGTCCACGATCAGAGCGGCAGCGGAGCTACGCTTTTTATCGAGCCGCAGGCAATAGTCAACCTCAACAACGAGCTGAGACAGCTGGAGCTGGATGAAAAGGCGGAGATCAACAGGATACTTGCGGAGCTTTCCGACGGAGTATCGGAATACTATCACGATCTCATCAACAACCAGAAGCTGCTTTTGGAGCTGGACCTGTTTATGGCAAAGGGCAGACTTTCCATAGCCATGGGCGGTGAAGAGCCGGAGATAAACGAAGATGGCATCATGGAGCTGAGATCGGCATGCCATCCACTGCTGGACAGAGAAACGGCCGTGCCTATAAACATATCGCTGGGAGGAAGCTATAGGACCTTGGTCATCACAGGACCAAATACAGGCGGTAAGACTGTCACCCTCAAGACGGCCGGGCTGCTGCCCCTTATGGCGCAGACGGGACTCCATATACCGGCGGCGCCGGGAAGCAAACTTCCGGTGTACGATCAGATATTTGCGGACATAGGCGATGAGCAGAGCATAGAACAGAGCCTTTCCACTTTTTCCTCACATATGACCAATATAGTGGATATAGTGGAGGAAGCCGGAAAGGGGAGCCTTGTACTTCTGGATGAGCTGGGTGCAGGTACGGACCCTACCGAGGGCGCGGCGCTGGCCATAGCCATACTGGAGAAGCTGGCACAGTCGGGGGCGTATTCCGTATCTACGACTCACTACACGGAGCTCAAGAAATACGCCATATCCACCGAGGGCGTGGAAAACGCATCGATGGAATTCGACGTGGAGACATTGAGCCCGACGTATAAGCTGATAATAGGCCTTCCGGGCAAGTCCAACGCCTTCGAGATAGCGGGCAAGCTGGGGCTTTCAGGAGAGATAACCGATAGGGCCAGGAACCTGCTCGAGGCAGGCGATATAGCCTTCGAGGATGTTATCGCAGCTCTGGAAGAAGACAAGAAACGCGCTGAGGAAGAACGCGACGAGGCCATTATCATAAACATCGAGATGAAGCGCCAGAAGGAAGAACTGGAGAAAAAGGCGAGAAAATTCGAGGAACAGAAGGAAAAGGAAATAGAGAAGGCCAGAGAAAAGGCCAGGGAGATCATAAGCGAAGCCAGAGAAGTCGCAGAAGAGGTGAAGGAGGAGCTCAAGGCTCTTTCCAAGCTGGAAAGCATGGGCGAGAGAAATGTCAGATTCGATCAGAGCAGGCGAAGGCTTCGTGAAATAGAAAAGAAAAACAGGAATACAATTAAGAGAGAGACCAACAACGAGCCTGTGGATCCTAAAAAATTATCTCTCGGTGACAGAGTCAAGATACTTACGCTTAACCAGAACGGCGAGATAATATCACTGCCCGATGACAAGGGCGATATGCAGGTGCAGATAGGTATAATGAAGGTAGGCGTGAATATTTCGGATATCATGCTGATAGACAGCGGAAAGCCGAAAAAGAAGCCTAAGACATCGGGCTACGGCAGACTTTACAGGAAAAAAGCCCAGACCGTTTCCACCTCGATAGATGTAAGGGGAAAGAATCTGGACGATGCCGTGATGGACGTTGAGAAATATATCGACGATGCTTTTATCTCGGGTCTAGAGCAGGTGACCATAATCCACGGACGCGGAGAAGGGATCCTGAGAAAGGGCATACAGGAAATGCTGAAACGCCATAAGAACGTCAAGAGCTTCCGCAAAGGCGGCTTCAACGAAGGCGGAGACGGCGTCACCGTTATAAAACTAAAATAGCATTTATATAAACTATAAATATGATGATAAGGAGAAGAACTATGATCAGCTATAAGGAAAAAATCGCGGATATTTTGGCTCCGCAGATCGATGGTCTTGAAAAAGAAGAAATAATGAATATGATAGAGGCGCCTGCTGACAGTAAAATGGGAGATTACGCATTCCCGTGCTTCAAGCTGGCGAAGATACTGCGAAAGGCACCTCCGATGATAGCAAAATCCATAGCCGAAGCTATCGCTGACGAGGCTGTGTTCGAAAAGGTGGAAAGTGTCAACGCTTATGTGAACATGTTCATTTCGAGGAAGGAGTTTGCCGAGGCAGTGGTAAGCGAGGTCATCGAAAAGGGTGACGACTACGGCAGAAGCGATATGGGCGGAGGAAAAAAGGTGATCGTGGAGTATTCGTCGCCGAATATAGCGAAGCCGTTCCACATCGGACATATAAGAAGTACGGTAATAGGCAATTCGATATATAAGATATACGATTTTCTGGGCTATGATACCATGAGGATAAATCATCTGGGAGACTACGGTACACAGTTCGGCAAGATGATATGCGCATACAGAAGATGGGGAAACAAGGAGGACGTAATAAACGAGCCTATAAAATCCCTGCTTTCATATTATACAAAGTTCCACGAAGAAGCGGAGAAGGATCCTTCCCTCGAGGATGAGGCGAGAGCGATCTTCGCCAAGCTGGAAAAGGGCGAAAAGGAAGAAGTGGAACTGTGGCAGTGGTTCAGAGACGAGAGCCTCAAGGAATTCAACAGAGTATACGATATGCTGGGCATCACCTTCGATTCATATAACGGCGAGAGCTTCTATTCCGACAAGATGCCAAGATTCGTCGATGAGCTGAAGGAAAAGGGACTTCTGATAGAGGATGAGGGAGCGCAGATAGTGAAGCTGGATGATTACGATCTTCCGCCTGCACTCATCACCAAGTCCGACGGATCGACGCTGTATATCACCAGAGACATAGCTGCGGCCGTTTACAGAAAAGAGACATATGATTTCTATAAGAACATATATGTGGTAGCATCACAGCAGAACCTGCATTTCCAGCAGTGGATACAGGTCATCGAGCTTCTGGGCTATGACTGGGCGAGAGACTGCGTGCACGTTCCTTTCGGCCTTGTAAGCATGGAAGACGGAACCATGTCCACAAGACAGGGCAGAGTCATATTCCTCGAGGATGTTCTCAACAGAGCCGTAGAGCAGACGAAGCAGATAATCATCGAGAAGAACGTAAATACCGAAAACATCGAGGAAACCGCAAAGGATGTAGGTATCGGTGCGGTGGTATTCAATGAGCTTTCCAACTACAGGATCAAGGATTACGTGTTCTCATGGGATAAGGTGCTGAACTTTGAAGGTGAGACAGGGCCTTACGTTCAGTATACCCACGCCAGAGCATGCAGCATACTGAGAAATGCGGGAGAAGAAGTCGTTGCTGCG
>JAETSS010000156.1 GCA_021769545.1 Eubacterium sp. | reverse complement strand
ATTACATGCTTTTCCCATCTTGTCCCCTCCTGTCTTTTCCGGCATACGCCGACATAATATGCTGATTTCCGGTCAGAAAAAATAAAGACCGTCGTTACATTGACAGTCTTTATTATGCGCATTTTCGCGTAAAATATTCTTTTTGTTTATTTCGCCTTGCTTTCGCAGTATATGCACCTGTATACTCTGTGTTCTCTGTCGGTGAGTCTGAATACGTGAGGCAGCTCCTGCTCGGTGGTGGTGATGCATCTTGGATTTTTGCATTTGATAACGTCTACGATCTCGTCTGGAGGATCGATGTGTGTCCTCTTGGCCAGCTTGCCGTTTTCGATGATGTTTACGGTGATGCCAGGGTCCACATATCCGATGGCGTCCAGATTCACGTCGATTATCCTGTCTATCTTGATGATGTCCTTTTTCTCCATCTTTTTGCTCTCTGCATTTTTGATGAGTGCCACCTGACAGTCCAGGGAATCCAGTCCCAGTATCTTATAGAGCTTCATGCCTGCTCCTGCTTTGATGTGGTCAAGTACTATGCCGTTTTCTATCTTTCCTATAATCATTTATTTCACCTCCAGGAGTTTGAGAATAAGCGCCATTCTTATGAATTTGCCGTTGAGCACCTGCTCGAAATACCTTGCTCTCGGATCATCGTCCACTGCGACGGATATTTCGTTCACACGAGGGAGCGGATGGAGGATGCTGAGATCATCCTTGGCGTTGTCCAGCTTATCCGGCGTAAGTATGTAGCTGTCCTTGAGTCTTATGTAGTCCTGTTCGTTGAAGAATCGTTCTCTCTGGACTCTCGTCATATATAATATGTCAAGCTGTGGCATCGCTGCTTCGAGGTCTGTCGTTTCAACGTATTCGAGCCCTTTCTTTTCCAGCACCTCATGTTTGAGGTATTCGGGTATTTTCAGTTCATCGGGAGATATCAGGATGAATTTGACGTTTTTGTATCTGGACATGGCTCCGATGAGTGAGTGTACCGTTCTTCCGAATTTAAGGTCGCCGCAGAATCCTATGGTAAGATCATTAAAACGTCCTTTTTCTCTGCTGATGGTGAGAAGGTCTGTAAGGGTCTGGGTAGGATGATTATGTCCGCCGTCTCCTGCGTTGATGATAGGTACCGTCGATTTTCTCGAGGCAACCATCGGCGCACCCTCTTTAGGATGTCTCATGGCGATGATATCAGCGTATGCACCTACCGTTCTGATGGTATCTGAAACGCTTTCGCCCTTGGCTGCCGATGAGCTCTGGGCCTCCGAAAAGCCCAGTACGTTTCCGCCCAGCTCGTACATCGCGGCCTCAAAGCTCAGCCTCGTCCTTGTAGATGGTTCAAAGAACAGAGTGGCCAGCTTTTTGCCTTTACATTTTTCCGCATAATCTCCGGGATTCGCTATTATATCCTTAGCGACACTTATCATCTGGTCGATCTCTTCTGTTGTCAGCTCCATGATGTCGATTAAATGTTTCATGTTTCCCTCCTGTTTTTCAAATCATACAAAATCAAATCTAATTTCTATTTCTCTATCCAGCTTTCATCCTGTGGATCGTCTCTAAATGCCAGCAGCTTTTTGACATCGTCTTCCTTTATGTATCCTGTGTCCGCTGCAGCTTCGGCTATGGCGTCGAAATCCGTGAGACTGATGTTCTTTACATCTGCGGCTGCCAGCCTTTCAAGACCTTTTTTCATGCCGTATGTAAAGATGCTGACGATACCCAGCACCTGGGCTCCGGCTTCTCTGAGGGCCTCTACTACTTCGATGACGCTGCCGCCCGTAGATATGAGATCCTCGATGACTACCACCTTCTGCCCCTTTTCCAGTCTGCCCTCGATACGGTTGCCCCTGCCGTGATCTTTTGCACCTGAACGCACATAACCCATAGGTATCCCCAGGATATGGCCTGCGATGGCGGCGTGGGCTATCCCTGCCGTGCTGGTGCCCATGAGGACCTCAGCATCGGGGTAATTTTCCTTTACCGTATCTGCGATGGCCTGCTCTACCTTGTTTCTGATCTCAGGCGCAGTCAGTATCAGTCTGTTGTCACAGTATACGGGACTTTTGATACCGCTTGCCCATGTAAAGGGCTGCTGTGGTCTCAGGAAAACGGCTTCTATTTCCAGAAGGCCTTTTGCTATTTCATTCTTCATTTCTTTATTCATCTTCATCCTCCATTGCTTTATCTGTCAACGAATTCGGCTACGCATCGCTGGTATGCTGCCTTAGGGTCTGCTGCCCCTGTGATGCTTCTTCCTACCACTATGTAATCGGAGCCCAGCTCTTTTGCCTTTGCCGGCGTCGTCACTCTTGCCTGATCACCCTTGTCATCGTCTGCAAAACGCACTCCCGGCGTTACCGTCAGGAAGTCCTCTCCGCATATGCCGTGTACCTTCTTTGATTCCAGAGGCGAGCATACCACGCCGTCAAGACCTGCCACCATGGCGTTGTGAGCATAGTGAGCGACTACCTTTTCCATGTCCTCGTCTATCAGAAGATCCGACTCCATGCGCTCCTGGGTAGTGGAAGTAAGCTGCGTTACCGCTATCAGCAGCGGACGGCTAGCCTTTCCTTCCGAGCCCTCCGCAAGACCTCTTACGGCGGCCTCCATCATTTCCACGGTCCCTGCCGCATGTACGTTGCACATGTCTATATCGAGTCCCGCCAGGACCTTCATTGCCTTGTTTACCGTGTTTGGGATATCGTGGAGCTTAAGATCGAGGAAAACCTTGTGTCCTCTGTCCTTCAGCTTTTTCACCATGGCAGGACCTTCCGCGTAGAAAAGCTCCATGCCGATTTTCACATATGGTCTGCTGTCTCCCAGTTTATCGAGAAATTCCAGAGTTTCCGCGCTGCTGCTGAAATCGCACGCGATGATAACATCCTTACCCATTAATGTGCACCTCCTATGATTTCACTCAGATCATTTATACCGTATTTTTTCATTGCTTCCGGCAGGCTTTTCACCACATCCCTGCATACATAAGGAGATACGAGGTTGGCCGCTCCTATCTGTATCGCAGTGGCTCCCGCCAGCATCATTTCTATAACGTCCTCAGCCGTTGAGATACCGCCGATACCGATGATGGGGATGTCGACAGCCTCGTATACCTGATATACCATCCTGAGAGCCACGGGGAAAACCGCAGGTCCCGAAAAGCCTCCCATCTTATTGGCAACTACGGGCTTTTTCGTTTTCAGGTCTATCCTCATGCCCAGCATGGTGTTTATCATGGATATGCCGTCGGCTCCGGCTGCTTCGCAGGCTCTGGCTATCTCTGTTATGTCGGTCACGTTAGGTGAAAGCTTGACGATGACCGGCTTCTTCACCGCGGCCTTAACGGCCTTTACTACTTGAGCTGCAGCCTTTGCATCGGTTCCGAAGGCTATACCGCCGCCGTGTACGTTGGGACACGACACGTTTATCTCCAGCCAGCCGACCTGGTCGCATTTGTCAAGTCTCACCGCCACTTCTCTGTATTCATCTATGGAAAATCCGCCTATGTTTGCCATAACTTTTTTATGTAAACACTGTGCCAGCTTTGGAAGTTCTTCCGCTATGACCTTGTCGACTCCGGGGTTCTGCAGGCCGATGGAATTTATCAGCCCTTCTCTGCATTCTGCGATCCTTGGCGTCGGGTTGCCGAATCTCGGTTCCAGCGTCGTCCCCTTGAATGAAAAGCTGCCCAGTATATTTATATCGTAAAGTTCCGCGAATTCATATCCGTATCCGAATGTGCCGCTGGCCGCCATTACCGGATTGTCCAGCGTTATGCCGCACAGCTCTACTTTCGTATTTACCATATTATCTCACCTCTTTTC
>JAETSS010000155.1 GCA_021769545.1 Eubacterium sp. | reverse complement strand
GTATCAGCATATCCATTGCTCTGGTCATGGCCACATAGAGTATCCTGATCTCTTCCTCGAACTCTTCCTTTGCTTTTGCCGTCTCGATGACACGCTGCAGAAGCGTCTTCCTATGCCACTTTTCCTCACGGTTGACGTGAGGCATGCCTATGGCAAACTCCTTATGCATGGCTGCCGCGCTGCCGATACCCTTTGGCTTTATCATCCTGCCCGTTCCCGACAGGATCACTATAGGGAATTCAAGACCCTTGCTCTTGTGGACGGTCATCACCCTTACGACGTTCTCGTTTTCTCCCAGAGTTTTCGCCTCTCCTATGGAGATATTGCTCCTTTTCATGGCCTCTATATATGAAACGAAACCGTAAAGACCGCTGTGATTGCTCTGCTCGAACTGCCCTGCCTTTTCCACTAGAAGCCTCAAATTGGAGATACGCTGACCTCCCACGGGAAGACCGCTGCAGTAATCGAAATACCCTGTCTCGTAAAGCAGTATCCTTATCAGCTCCTCCAAAGGTACGGTGTTCTTAAGCTCCTTCCAGAATGTGATCCTTTCCAGCATATCGCACACTCTGGCTCTTATGACCTCATCGCTGCCATTCTCCGCGTAATTTTTCACGGCACTGTAAAAGCTGCCCTCACGGTGCGCTATCCTTATGGCCGCAAGCTCCTTTACATCGAACTCGAATATCGGACACCGCATTACCGATATGAGCGGTATATCCTGCCTCGTATTGTCTATGATCTTAAGCAGGTTCACGAAGACCTGTATCTCCACGGACTCAAAATATCCGCCTGTGTTTTCGCCGTAAGCCGGGATGCCCTCGTTGTTGAGGAACCGCTCCAGCGCGCCTATGGATGCTCTGCTTCTGGAAAGCACAACTATGTCCCTGTATTCAGCCTTTCGCACGACGTCCCGTTTCACATCGTATATCTCCCTGCCCAGATTTTCTCTGATAAGCCTGAGGATCATACGCTCCTCCGGTCTAGCGTCATGGAATGCTCCATCATCCTCTGTGTCTGCAGTGACGATATGGAGCTGAGTGTCTATTCCCGGATATTTATCGTCTATGGTGCACACAAGTCTGGCATTGTCGTCGTAGCCGTCCATTATTTCCGAGAATACCGTGTTTACCGTTTTCGTGACGCTGCGCTTGCTTCTGAAATTGTTATTGAGGTCGATCTTGATGCTGTTCTTCTCCGATTCGAGGGCATACAGGGCGTATTTGCTCTTGAATATCTCGGGCTCCGCCAGTCGGAACTTGTAGATGCTCTGCTTCACATCCCCTACCATGAAAAGGTTGTTCTCTCCCGCTATCCTTCCTATGATTGCCTCCTGCAGCATATTGCTGTCTTGGAATTCATCTATGAAAATATACCTGAATCGGTCCCTGTACTCGGAGGCTGCCATATCATCCTTCAATATCTCGATGGCATAGTGCATCACATCGTCAAAGTCCACGATGTTCCTGTCTGATTTCTTCGCTTTGAATATTTTCTCCAGCTCTTTTATCAGACCGATCATGTATACGGTATCTTCATACCGCTCACGCAGCTCAAGATCGTATTCCTCCTGAGTACGCTGGAAGTATTTCTTCTTGAGATCGTCGATGATCTTCCTGCCCTTTTTCCTGAGAGCTGCGACATGCTCCTTGACGCTCTCGTAATCCTCCTTCTGGTCCTTGGAAGCCCGCATCTGATTGAATTTTATGCCGGACAGAAACGCCCTGCATCTTTCCATGAGCTCCGAAGGCTCGCCCTCTGCCATGCTTTCCATAAAATCTGCGATCATATCGTGATCCTGCATGGCCTTTTCATAAAGACCCTCTATGCCTGCAGCTTCAAGCACCTCCGCCGCAGACCTGTAGAGCTTTGCCGCATTTTCCAGCTCACCGGCTGCTTCACTGCTTATGAACTCAATAAGCCCCAGCGCCTCCGACGGTGAGTCCGCCTTAAGAAGCTCCGCAGAGCTTTCCGCCCAGCTTATATAATACGGTATGCTCCTCATCTCATTGTACAGAGCGATGATATTGGCCTTTAGCCTGTTTTCGTTTCTGTCGCTGCTGTATTTTTTCAGGAATTCCTTGAAATCGTCGTAGTCCTCGTGGAAGCGGTTTTCGAAAAGCTCATCGGCCGATTCGCCCTTCATGATGGAGACCTCCGTATCGTCCCCTATTTTAAAGCCCGGCTCCAGATCCGTGAGATAGAAATATCTTCGCATCACTTCCAGTGCAAAGGTATGGAAGGTGCTTATATTGGCTCTCGGCATCAGTGAAAGCTGCTTTTTCAGAAACGGTCTGTCGGCGTTTTCCTTCTTCATCTCTTCACGGATAGCCTTTTCCAGCCTTTCCTTCATCTCTGCGGAGGCCGCATTGGTGAATGTGGTTATCAGGAAACGGTCTATATCGGTCTTTTCCTCGATGACCAGACGCTTGATGCGCTCTATGAGAACAGCGGTCTTGCCTGAGCCCGCCGCTGCCGATACCAGTATGTTCTTGTTTCTCGTTTCTATTGTTTCCCTCTGTGCCTGAGTCCACTTCATAAACAGCTTACCTGTTCCTCTCTTGATATTTGATTTCATTATAGCAAATTATCCCTTTCAGAACAAATCCAATAGTCACCGGACATTGTTGCCGGTTCCGCTGCGCATTAAAACTCAGAGGTTTCTCCATCAAACTGTTGTTTTCCATGATATCATGGAGAAATAAAGTCGTTAGTTTCAACGGTTAAGGGCATTTATGGCTATATATCGCTGAAAAATGCTTTTATCGCTCCGGGGTTCATGGGATATAATTCCATATATGCTAGTGTTTTGATGCATTTTGCAGCTTACTTGCAGTGATTTCTCCATAAATCCTGGAAATCTAGTCTCTTCGTGGAGAAGGCAGAGAAGCTTTTCTCCATCAACAATCACTTTTTCTCAAATCAATGGAGAAAGCCGCTCCTTATATATCCAAATCATGGGACTCATCTCGTATAAAATCAATGTTTTCTAAATTTAACTCTGAAAATCAGCTTCCATAGTGTATAATGGAAGAAGTTTAAATATAGCGAGGTGACAATCATGAACAAATTTAACCGTCCGACCATGCTTATGATATTAGATGGTTACGGTCTGAATAAAGAAACCGACGGCAACGCCATTGCCGCTGCCAAAAAGCCTGCTCTCGACAGGATCTTTGCGACATACCCTTCCACGTCTCTCAAGGCGTGCGGGCTGGATGTGGGACTCCCCCAAGGACAGATGGGAAATTCCGAGGTGGGACATCTCAATATCGGAGCAGGCAGGATAGTATATCAGGATCTTACCATGATAACAAAGGCCATAGAGGATGGCACTTTCTTTGAAAATCCTGCATTTCTCAAGGCTATCGATCATGTAAAGAAAAACGGTTCGACGCTCCATCTGCTGGGTCTGCTTTCCGACGGAGGTGTGCACAGCCACATTGACCATCTGCTGGCACTTACGGATCTTGCAAAGCAGAAAGGCATAGACAAACTTTGCATACATTGCTTCCTGGACGGACGCGATGTTCCGCCTAGATGCGCCGGGGAATACATAGACAAGCTCAACGATCATCTTGAAAAGATCGGTCTCGGCACCATAGGAGTCGTATCCGGCAGATACTACGCAATGGACAGAGATAAGCGCTGGGAAAGAGTCCAAAAGGCCTACGACGCCATGACCATGGGAGAAGGCATCCACGCCGCCACGGGAAACGACGCTGTGACCGCCGCATATGAACGCGACGAAAACGACGAATTCGTTCTTCCTACAGTAATCGACGGAGCCATCCCCGTTTCTGACGGAGACGCCATGATAATGTACAATT